>NZ_JBHVDX010000010.1:0-94051 GCF_042802555.1 Streptomyces sp. NPDC057474
GCCGTTCCCCACGGCTGTGCGACGGGTGAGCCGGTGCTTCACGGGGGACAATCTCGGTATCTGCCGTCCTCTTCGGGAGGTCCTCATGGCCCGCGCCCGCGCGACGAAGGACGCCGTGCACCACCCCCTCTTCGCCCGTTTCTACGCCAGACTGAGCGTGTCGGCGGAGCCGAGGATCGGTCCCTTGCGCGACGAGCTGCTCGCCGGGCTCTCGGGGCGGGTCATCGAGATCGGCGCCGGCAACGGCCTGAACTTCGCGCGCTACCCGAGCACGGTCTCGGAGGTGGTGGCGATCGAACCGGAGCACTCCCTGCGGCAGTTGGCTCTGGAATCCGCCCTGCGCGCCGAGGTGCCGGTGGACGTGGTGCCGGGCGCGGCGGAGGCACTGCCGGTCAAGAGCGAGGCGTTCGACGCGGCCGTCGTGTCGCTGGTGCTGTGCAGTGTGCGGGACGTACGGCGCTCGCTGAACGAGGTGCGACGGGTACTGCGCCCCGGCGGTGAGCTGCGGTTCTTCGAGCACGGCCGGGGCGGCGGACGGGCGATGCGGACAGCCCAGCGGGCGCTGGACGGCACGGTGTGGCCGCTGCTGTTCGGCGGCTGCCATGTGTCCCGCGACCCGGTCGGCACGATCCGGTCCGCCGGGTTCGAGATCGGGACGGTCCGGGAGGTCCTGATGCCCGAGCAGGGGCCGCGGCTGCCCACCTCCTACTGCGTGGTGGGCCGGGCCCGGCGGCCCGACATCACAGACTCCACTGGCGCAACTCCCGCGTGATGTCGTGCACGCTCGCGTCGCCGCTCTTCACCAGCCTGGCGAGTTCGCGCACCTGCTCGGCGGAGGTGACGACCTTGACGCCGCTGGCCACGAGGTAGCCGTAGGCGACGGCGGAGGCGAAGAGCGCGTTGGAGCGCTCCAACGCCGGGACGTGCATGAGGAGTTGGAGGAGGGCGGCGGCTCGGGCGTGCGGGGTGTCGTAGACGGGGACGTCGAAGATCTCGGCCTCGTGCCGGGCGACGGCCGCGACGAGGGCACCCCAGTCGGTGACCTGGGGATCTCCGGGCGTCTTCTGTTCGGCGACCATCAGGAGCCAGGCGAGGTCGATTCTGAGCTGACTCAAGGGATCAGTGACGTCCCTCGCGCCGGCCTTCGAGCTCCGCCCCGAACTCCTCGACGAAGACCGCCTCGTACTGCTTCATGAAGTCGGCGGCGGACTCGACGAAGGTGTGGCCCGCTTCGCCGGTGTCCTGTTTGACCAACTCCTCGATGTACCGGTTCACACTCATCCCGCGCTCCAGGGCTCGTTCACGGGCGGCTCGGGCCGTGCCCTCGTCCACCCGTACATTCAGCTGGGTCTTGGCCATGACTCGACGCTAGCGCCGGAGTGCTAGCGGAAGCAAGGGCGCCTTGCCGCGCACCACCCCCGAGGACTCATTCTGGATGCCCCTTACATCGATATCGGAAACCCGACCTGCGACGGAGACGGCCTCGGACTTCGGGGGGATTCCTGCTGTGCCCTGAGTCACACTAGGCTCGGCCGGGAACGCCCGGAATTCGAACTGGTTCGAGCCTGGAGGCCGTTTTGTCCACTGCTGCCGCTGAGCACACCCTCGGCCGCGCGGAAGCCGACGGCATCGCCGCCCGCGCCCGGGGCCTGACGAAGGCGTACGGCTCGGGTGAGACGACGGTGCTCGCCCTCGACTCGGTCGACGTGGACATCGCGCGCGGCCGCTTCACCGCGGTCATGGGCCCCTCGGGTTCGGGTAAGTCCACATTGATGCACTGCCTGGCGGGGCTCGACACCGTGTCGGCCGGACAGGTGTGGCTCGGTGACACCGAGATCACGGGGCTCAAGGACCGCGAGCTGACCCGGTTGCGCCGGGACCGGATCGGCTTCATGTTCCAGTCCTTCAACCTGATCCCCACGCTGAACGCGGCCGAGAACATCACCCTGCCGATGGACATCGCGGGCAAGAAGCCCGACGAGAAGTGGCTGGACCAGGTCATCGACACGCTCGGGCTGCGGGACCGGCTCAAGCACCGGCCCTCCCAGCTCTCCGGCGGCCAGCAGCAACGCGTCGCCTGCGCCCGCGCGCTCGCCTCCCGGCCCGAGCTGATCTTCGCGGACGAGCCGACCGGCAACCTCGACTCCCGCGCCGGGCTCGAAGTGCTCGGCTTCCTGCGCGAGGCGGTCGACCAGCTGGGCCAGACGGTCGTCATGGTCACCCACGACCCGGGGGCCGCCGCCCACTCCGACCTGGTGCTCTTCCTCGCGGACGGGCGGATCGTGGACCGGATGGAGCACCCCACGGCCGAAGCCGTCCTGGAACGCATGCGCCTCTTTTCCGGGGGAAGCTCCCAGACCCCCGGCATCGACACGATCCGGGCGACTTTCGACGGCGAGAGCGGCCCCACCGCCGCCCCCACGAGCGAACCCGCCAACGGGCCCACCGGCGAGTCCATCGACCTCGACAAGGACTGACACCGTGCTGAAGGCGACCCTGCGGAGTTTCCTCGCGCACAAGGGGCGGCTGCTGCTCTCGGCGCTGGCGGTCGTCCTGTCCGTGGCGTTCGTCGCGGGCAGCCTGATCTTCTCGGACACGGTCACCCGTACCTTCGACCGGCTCTTCGCCTCCACCTCGGCCGATGTGACCGTGGGCCCGAAGGACGACGACCTGTCGGGACAGCTGCCGACCGGGGCCGTCGAGACCGTGCCCGCCTCGCTCGCGCAGCGGGTCGCGGGGATCGACGGCGTCGCGGACACCCATGTCGACGCGGCCGTCGAGAACGTCACGGTCGTCGACAGCGAGAACGAGTCGGTGGGGCCGACGACGGGCGCCCCCACCATCGCCACCAACTGGTACCTCACCGACCGCAGCCCGGTGGAGCTGACCGACGGACACGCGCCGCAGGGCCCCGGCGAGGCGCTGCTCGACGCGGACACCGCGAAGAACAAGGACGTGCAGATCGGCGACACCCTGACGGTGCTCGCCCAGCCGGGCTCCTTCGAGGTGGAGATCGTCGGCATCGCCACCTTCACCACCACCAACCCGGGTGCCGCGCTGGTCTTCCTCGACACCCGGGCCGCGCAGTCCGAGCTGCTGGGCGATCCCGACGCCGCCACCACCATCTCGGTGACCGCCGAGGCGGGTGTGAGCGACGACCTGCTCAAGGAGCGGATCGCCGACGAGCTGGGGCCGACGGCATACGACTACCAGACCGCCGACGAGCAGGCCGAGTCGGCCGCGGCCTCGCTCGGCGGATTCCTCGACGTCATCAAGTACGTGATGCTCGGCTTCGCCGGGATCGCCACGCTCGTCGGGGTGTTCCTCATCGTCAACACCTTCTCCATGCTCATCGCCCAACGCACCCGTGAACTGGGGCTGTTGCGCGCGCTGGGCGCCGACCGGCGGCAGGTACGGCGGTCGGTGCTGACCGAGGCGGCGCTGCTCGGCCTGGTCGGGTCGACGCTCGGCCTCGCCGCGGGCATCGCACTGGCCTTCGGGCTGATCGAGCTCATGGGCGCCTTCGGCATGAACCTGAGCTCGACCGAGATGGTGATCGGCGTGGGGACGCCGATCGCGGCGTACGTCGTCGGGCTCGGCGTCACCTTCGTGGCGGCCTACCTGCCGGCGCGGCGGGCGTCGACCGTGTCACCGATGGCGGCGCTCTCGGACGCCGAGATCGCCGGGGTGGGACGGCCGCTGAAGGTCCGCGCGGTGGTCGGCGGGGTCGTCGGGGCGGCCGGTGCCGCCGCGCTCGTGGGATGCGCGGCGGCGTCGGACACGGGTTCGGCGGCCTCCCTGCTCGGCCTCGGCGTGGTCCTCACCCTCGTCGCGACCGTCATCGCGGGACCGCTGCTCGTACGGCCGGTGATCCGGGTTCTCGGCGGCGCGTTCCCCGCGCTGTTCGGCTCCGTCGGCCGGATGAGCCAGCGCAACGCCCTGCGCAATCCGCGCCGGACCGGGGCCACCGCCGCCGCGCTGATGGTGGGGATCGCGCTGGTAGGCGGGATGTCCGTGGCCAGTGCGTCGATGGCCAAGTCCTTCGACGACGAGATCGACAACACGCTCGGCGCCGACTTCGTCATCCAGAACCAGAACTTCCTGCCGTTCCCGCAGGAGGTCACCGACAAGGTCCGCGCCACGGACGGCGCCGGCCTCGTCGTACGGCAGCGGTTCACCCCGGTGGCGGTACGGCTGCCGGACGGCAAGCGGGTCGAGACGACCGCCGCGGCCTACGACGCACAGCTCGACGAGGTCGCCAACGTCACTTACGCCGAGGGCGACAGCGCCGCCGCGCTGGCCGACGGCGCCATCACCATGGACGTGGACTTCGCGCGGGACCACGACGTCACGGTCGGCAGCACGATCCCCGTCCAGTTCCCGGCCGGGAAGAACGCCGAGCTGAAGGTCGGCGCGCTCACCGACCAGGACACCGCCGACGGCTTCGGCATGCAGGGCGGGCTGTACTTCGGGATGGGCACCATCGAGAAGTACGTGCCCGAGGGGCAGGACTCGTCGCTCTACGTGAACGCCGGCTCCGGCGTCGGCGCCGACGAGCTGCGCGCGAACCTGGAGCGGACGCTGGACGCGTATCCGCAGGTCCAGGTCCGCGACCAGGCCGACTACAAGGAGCTGATCCGCAACCAGATCGCCGTACTCCTCTATCTGGTCTACGCATTGCTCGGCCTCGCGATCGTCATCGCGGTGCTCGGGGTCGTCAACACCCTCGCCCTGTCGGTGGTGGAGCGCACCCGGGAGATCGGGCTGCTGCGGGCGATCGGGCTGTCCCGGCGGCAGTTGCGGCGGATGATCCGGCTGGAGTCGGTGGTGATCGCCGTGTTCGGGGCGGTCCTCGGGCTCGCGCTGGGCCTGGTCTGGGGCGTGTGTGTGCAGCAGGTGCTGGCGCTGCAGGGCATGAAGGCGCTGGCGATCCCCTGGGGCACGGTCGTCGCCGTGGTGATCGGCTCGGCGGTGGTGGGAGTCGTGGCCGCCCTGCTGCCCGCGCTGCGGGCGTCCCGGATGAACGTACTGACCGCAATCGCGCACGAGTGAGGGGCTCGCGGATCGCGGTGCTGGGCGCGCGCATGTGCTGGCGGCACTCGCGGACGAGTGATGTACTCGCCGGTATGTCGGCTCAAGTCCCTTGAAGGTGAGGAGAGTTCATGCCGCGCCCGTTCCGCTTCGGAGTCAATCTGCTCAGCCCCACTTCGGCCGAGGAGTGGCGCACCAAGTGCCGCCGCGCCGAACAGCTCGGTTACGACGTGATCCTGGTTCCGGACCATCTGGGTATGCCGGCCCCGTTCCCGTCTTTGGTCGCAGCGGCGGAGGCGACCGAACAGCCACGGCTCGGCACGTTCGTGCTGAACGCGGGCTTCTGGAACCCGACACTGCTGGCGCGCGAGGTGGCCACCACGGACGCGCTGACCGGCGGGCGTCTGGAGCTGGGGCTCGGCACCGGGTACGTACCGGCCGAGCATGAGAAGGCCGGTCTGCCATGGGGGTCGCCGGGCGAGCGGGTCGACCATCTGCTGCGCACCGTCGAGGAGTTGGACCGGCTCCTCGGCTCCGAGGAGCTCCCCCACTCTCGGCTGCGCTCCAGCGGGGGGACCCCCATACCGCTTCCCGCGCAGCGGCCCCGGGTGCCGCTGCTCATCGGTGCCAACGGCGACCGGATGCTGCGGATCACCGCCGAGCACGCGGACATCGCGGCGTTCACGGGCGCGCGGACGGTGGCGGGCGGCAAGCTGGAACCGATAACCGCCGAGGAACTCGACGAACGGGTCGGGCGGTACCAGCAGTTCGCCGCCGGGCGGAAGGAACCCGCCGAACTCAACCTGCTGATCCAGATCGTCGAGATCACCGAGGACCGCGGCGCCGCCGTGCGGCCGTGGCGCAGCCACCTCCCGAACCTCAGCGAGGAGCAGGTCCTCGAGCTGCCGCTGGTCCTCGTGGGGACTCTGGAGGAGATCGTCGACCAGGTGCTGGCGCAGCGGGAGCGGTACGGATTCTCGTATCTGACCGTCCTGGAGCCGAACATGGAGGTCTTCGCGAAGGTCGTCCAGGCCCTGCACGGCTGGTGACGCGAGCGGGCGCGAGGTCGGGCGGGACCGGTTGGGTTCCACCGCCGAGGGCACGAGCATCAGCGACGACCGCGAAGGGCCGAGCGGCTGGTGGCCCGTGACCCCGAGACACTGATCCCCGCCGAGCTGGACGGTGAACTGGTGGGCACGGTCATCGCCGGCTTCGACGGTCACAATGTCAACTCCAAGCCAGGTGACAGCAGTTCGTACGAACCCTCACCGTCCTGCGAGGAGTCACCACTACTGGTACGGCACCTGGCAGCACGGCCGGACCGCAGTCCTCATCGCCAGTGCGAGAGGTCACAACGTGCCGTAGGTGCAGCGCCCCCCATGCTGGGCAACGCGTCCTCATCGACTCTCCGAGGGGTCGCAACTGGAAGCGGCCCTGTGATCCCCGCCTGCGAGGGTGTTCCGTCGGCGCCGCGGTTGGTGACGATGCGGGTGGTGTGCTCCCACACCGACCACGATCTCCGGCGTGACCCCCGCACCCCGGAGGACAGCGCTGGGAAACAGCTTTTTAGCAGGTCATTCCCCATGGCTAGTGGATGGAGGAGGCGTTTTCAAGGCGCTGGGCCGCGCCGCTGGGTCCGCCAGGTCTACCCACCACCCTCGACGAGCGCGTGACCGGGACCTACGGCAGTCGGCCCGAGGGACGGGCGGGCAGACCATCCCGCCGACCGCCAGCCTGGGCCGGCAGCGGCAGCGACCAGGTGTAGACCTCCGGGTCGAAGGCGTGCAGGCGCTTGACGAGCCTGGCGGTCGACCAGGGCCAGCAGAAGGTGTTGATGCCCGGGAGACCGAAGTAGTAACCGGTGCCGCCGACGGCGTTGTAGACGGTGCCGCGCAGCGCCTCGCGCAGGGCCTGCTGGTGGGCTGCTTCGGCCTCGGGCTTGACATCCAGTGCGGACGCCCCGCTGGCACGCAGTTGGTCGAGGGCGGCGGTGACGTAGCGGAGTTGGGCTTCGAGGACGGTGGGGACAGCGGTGGTGCCGGTGAGCAGATTCGGGCCGATGAGCAGGAAGAGGTTGGGGAATCCGCTGACGCTGGTGCCCAGGTAGGCACGGCGGCTGTCGGCCCAGGACTGGGCCAATGTGCCCTCGGTGCCGTGCAGATGGGGGGCCAGCGGGATGTCCCCGATGTGATATCCGGTCGCGAGGACGATGATGTCGGCGCGGGTGCGGGTGCCGTCGGCGCCGATGACGTCGGTGCCCTCCACAGCGGTCACGCGCGTGGGATGCAGCCGCACGTTGGGCCGGGTGAGGGCAGCGTAGTAGGTACCGGATGTGATCAGGCGGCGGCCGCCGAAGCGGTAGTCAGGAGTAAGGGCCCGACGCAGGGCGGGGTCCCGTACCGAGGTACGCAGATGGAAGCGGGCCAGGGCCTCCAAGGGCCGCAGCAGGCGGGGGTGACGCAGGGGTACGCCGATGGCTTCCTGAGTCCAGTGGTGCAGGCCGCGTAGTCCGCGGCGCGCTGCCGGGTGGTGTTCGAAGAAGCGGTGGAGTCCCGGCGGAAGCGGGTAGTCAGGTTTCGGAAGTACCCACTGCGGTGTGCTCTGGAAAACGTCGACATGAGCCGCCTTCGGCTGAATCTCGGGCAGGAACTGAACGGTGGACGCTCCGGTGCCCACCACTGCCACGCGCCGTCCGGTCAGGTCGACTTCGTGGTTCCAGCGGGCGGAGTGGAAGGCGGTGCCGGGGAAGGTGCCGAGGCCGGGGAAGTCGGGATGGCGGGGCCGGTGCCAGGGGCCGGTGGCGACGATCACCACGCGGGCGGTGTACGTGCCCGACGTGGTCCGCAGGTTCCAGCGGTGCGCTTCCGGCTCCCAGCGGCCGCTCAGTACCTCGGTGTCGTAGCGGATCGCTTTGTGCGCGCCGTGCGTTGCCGCGGTGGTGTCGAGGTAGTCGAGGATTTCGGACCGGTCGGCGAAGCCCCGGCTCCACGCGTGGGGTGCGAAGGAGTATTCGTACAGCACCGACGGTACGTCGCAGCCGCATCCTGGGTAGGTGTTGTCGCGCCAAGTCCCGCCGAGGCGACCGGACTTCTCCAACACGACGACGTCGTCGAAGCCGGCACGGCGCAGCGCGATCACTGCGGCCACGCCGGAGAGGCCGGCCCCGATGACGACGACTTCCGCTTCATGACGATGGTTGTCGATGCTGTCTTCGGCCACCAGCGCCGCCCCCTGTCTGCCTCGTGGGCATCCCGGCGCTGATGCCGAACCGCCCCTGACCACTCACTCAGAGCGCCCGATCGTAGGATCACCCGCGATCGCCTGTGGTGATGTGGCCGGTAGATACCTCATAAGGGTGATCTTGCCGGGTGGGCTGAATGCGGTGCGTTTCCCTGTGTTTGGCTGCCAGCCATGACGACGAGGGACGAACTGCCCAGGTCTCCCGGTCCGCACGCCGCCGTCGACGAGCCGGGGCGGTATCTTCCCTACCCCAGTGGCTGGTTCTGTTTGGCGCGTTCACGAGAACTGGCGCCCGGCGACGTCCTGACCCGTCGTTTCATGGACGAGGACATCGTCCTCTACCGCACCCGCGACGGCCGGCCCCGCGCGGTGCATCCCTACTGCCCGCACCTGGGCGCTCATCTGGGGGCGGGCGGCACCGTGGAGGGACAGAACCTGGTATGCCCCTTCCATCGCTTCGCCTTCGCCCCCGACGGCACCTGCGTCGGCACGCCCGCCGGCCCGCCCCCGCGCGCCCGCCTGCAGCACCACACCATCAGCGAGCGCAACGGCTTCCTCTTCGCCTGGTACGAACCCGATGGCGCTCCACCCGCCTGGGAAGTCCCCGGCACCGCCCAGGCGGGGGTCGTTCCGACGGCCGCCTGGAGCACGGAAGTGCACACCTACGCCCAGGAGATCATCGAGAACACCCTCGACTACCGGCATCTCCCGGTCCTGCACCAGGTGTCCGTGCAGGAACTCGACCCGCCGACGGCCCAAGGCCCGCTCCTGCGCATGCGTCTGCGCCTTGGGCCGGACCGACCTCCCGCCCTCAAGCAGAAGATCCAGGCCGACCATACGTTCCTCCTGGCCGGGCTGGGATATCTCCGCGTCGAGCTCCCGCTGCCCTCGCTCGGACTCGTCAGCTACCTGTGGGCGATGCACACACCGACCGGCCCGCGACGCAGCCAGATGCTGGTCGCGACGGCCTGTGCAGACATCCACAAGCAGGACGCCACTGAAGCGTCGCTCCCACGGCGTGGCCTGCACCGGGCCTTCGCCCACGCGATGCTGCGCACCGCGGTCAGCAAGGTCCATCAGGACCTGAGGATCTGGAACACCAAACGCTACGAGCCACGACCTCGCCTCGCCGCGAGCGACGAGGCCATCGGCTTGTTCCGCCACTGGGCCCGCCAGTTCTACCCGGAGCCCTGAGGAAACGTGATGGTGCTGCTGATACCGCCGAAAGTGACCGCGCAGCCCAGGAGAGGCGAGTTACTCCGATGCGGGGTCGGCGGCGGGTGGCGCGCTTCGTGGGGGCTTTGGTCGACGAGAAGCAGCCCGCCAGGAGCAGCCCTCCAGGTCCCAGCCCCCACGCACACACACGGCGTCCGTCTGGTCGGTGTGCCCCCAGGGCGCCACCCGCGACGGCGCGGCGGCGGCTTGGATCATGAGGCCCCACCGCTCCCCGGCGCTTTCCAGGGGCCCTTGAGTGTGCGTGATGCAGCCGGGAGCGTCATTTCAGCGTCAAAACATCGCCCGCAACGCCCACACCGGGCATCGTGCGCACGACCGACCGGCTCAATGGTCCACCGGATGCGCGCTCCCGTCCGGCATCCGCTGGAGTGGACAATGCGTCCAGCTACGGCGGCAGGGCCGAGCCGGGCACGGACCGACCCGGCAAGGCGCCGCTGAACGGATTGCCCTCAACCCGGTTGACCTCCCGGGATCAAGCCCACCCCTCCGTCGATTCGTCGGCACAGAAACCGGTCGCCAGACAGGCGAGCGCTCTGCTTGGCTCACCCCCATGAGCGATCTCCACATCCGCTGCGCCACCCACTCGGACGTCGACACCGTGTTGCAGTTCTGGCGCGAAGCCGCGGAAGGAACCAGCATCAGCGACGACCACCACGGAGTGGCCCGACTCATCACACGAGACCCCGAAGCCCTGCTCCTCGCAGAGCGCGACGGCCTCCTCACCGGAACCGTCATAGCCGGCTTCGACGGATGGCGATGCTCCGCCTACCGACTGGCCGTACACCCCGACCACCGTCGACAAGGCATCGCCACCGCCCTGTTGGAAGCCGCAGAACGACGATTCGCCGCCCTGGGCGGGCGACGGGTCGACGCCATGGTCCTGGAAGCCAACGAACGGGCACACCACACCTGGGCTGCGACTGGTTACCATCGCGAGGACCACTGGCGGCGCTGGGTCAAGCCGCTGTAGGCACGGGCAGCACTCAGCGGATGTTTGTGAGCTGCCGAGGTGCGACGGCCGACGGTGCCATCCCTACCGGCTCGCGGTCCACCCGGAGCGGCGCCGGAAGGGCACCGGCTCGGCGCAGCTCACCGCGGCCGAGGAGCGGTTCGTACGGCTCGGGGGACGACGCGGTGACGCGATGGTGCTCGTCCGGAACGAGACGGCCCAACATGCGTGGCGTGCGGCCGGGTACGCGCCCGAGGAGAGCCGGGTACGCGCCCGAGGAGAAGTGGCGGCGGTGGGTGCCGCTCGGGGAGTGAGGTCCTCGGAGGGACGCAACGGCTGAGCGCCGGGGCACTGAGACGACGGGAAGGTACTTTGCCGATCCTTTACCATGGGTGGGCCAGTCAACCTCTACGGAAAGGTTGTGAGCGTCCGCCCATGGGCGAGCCTCCCAGTACGGGACCCGGTACACCACGTACCCGAGCCGGTGCACGACGTCGCGCGATCCTCCCGCCCCTGCCCGATCATGGGACGGAGGTGACCCGATGACCGAAGTGCTCCTCCTTCTGGTGGCGGTGCTGCTCTCGCTGATCTGTGGTGCCTTCGTCGCCGCCGAGTTCTCGCTGACCACGGTCGACCGAGGCCGGCTGGAGCGGGCCGTGGAGCGCGGCGAGCGGGGTGCCGCCGGCGCCCTCAAGGCCGTACGGAATCTGACGTTCCAGCTCTCCGGCGCCCAGCTCGGCATCACCGTCACCAACCTGGTGGTCGGCATGCTCGCCGAGCCGTCCATCGCCAAGCTGATCGCCGGCCCGCTGGAGGCGGCCGGCATACCGGGCTCCGTGTCGAGTTCGGTGGCGCTGGTGATCGGTACGGCCCTGTCGACCGTCGTGCTGATGGTCGTCGGCGAGCTGGTGCCCAAGAACTGGGCGATCTCCGCGCCGCTGCCGGTGGCGAAGAAGGTGGCGAACCCGCAGCGCTGGTTCAGCGCCGCGTTCCGGCCGTTCATCACCCATCTCAACAACACCGCCAACCGTCTCGTACGCCTCTTCGGCATCGAGCCCGCGGAGGAGCTGGCCTCCGCGCGCGGCCCTCAGGAGCTGGTGGCCCTCGCCCGGCACTCGGCCAGGGAGGGCGCCCTGGAGGCGGACACCGCCGAGCTGTTCGTGCGGACGCTGAACCTGGCTGATCTGACCGCGGAGAACGTGATGACCCCGCGCGTCCAGGTCATCGCCCTCGACGCCCAGGCGACCTGCGAGGACGTGGCGAACGCGACCCGGGCCACCGGCCTGTCCCGCTTCCCCGTCTACCGCGGCAGCCTCGACTCGGTCGTCGGCACCGTGCACATCAAGGACATCCTCGCCGTGCCCGCCGAGCGCCGGCTGCGCACCTCCGTGGCGGAGCTGCTGCGCGAGCCGCTGCTCGTCCCCGAGTCACTGACCGTCGACCGGGTCCTCGACCGGCTCTCGGGCAAGCGCACGATGGCCGTCGTCATCGACGAGTACGGCGGGACCGCCGGCGTCGTGACCCTGGAGGACATCGTCGAGGAGGTCGTCGGCGAGGTGCGGGACGAGCACGACCCGCACGAGACACCCGACCTGGCCCCCGTCGGCACCGACGAGCACGGCCGCGAGCTCTACTCGGCCGACGGCTCGGCCCGCACCGACCAGCTGGCCCGCGTGGGCCTGCGCGCGCCGGAGGGACCGTACGAGACGCTCGCGGGCCTGATCGCCACCGAGCTGGGCCGTATTCCGGCCGTCGGCGACACCGTCGAGGTCATCGGCTGGCGGCTCGAGGTGGTGGACGCCGCCGGGCGCCGGGCCGCACGGGTGCTGCTGCACGCGCCGGCCACGTCCGACGAGGAGCACGAGGAGGAGACGCGATGACCGCCGTCCAGCTGCTGATCGGTTTCGCGACGCTGGTCGTCAACGCCTTCTTCGTGGGCGCCGAGTTCGCCCTGATCTCGGTGCGCCGCAGCCAGATCGAACCGTACGCCGAACAGGGCGACCGGCGGGCGCGCAACGTGATGTGGGGTCTGCAGCACGTGTCCGCGCTGATGGCGGCCGCACAGCTCGGCATCACGCTGTGCACCCTCGTCCTCGGTGTGGTCGCGGAGCCCGCGATCGAGCACCTGCTGGAGCCGCTGTTCCACGCGATGGGCGTGCCGGAGGGCGCGGGCCACGTGGTGTCCTTCGTGATCGCGCTGGCGCTCGCCACGTACCTCCACATGCTGCTCGGCGAGATGGTGCCGAAGAACATCGCCCTGGCGGAGCCAGTGCGCAGCGCCCTGCTGCTCGGCCCGCCGCTGGTGACGCTGTCGCGGGCGCTGCGCCCGGTGATCTTCACGGTCAATGCCTTCGCCAACGCCCTGCTGAAGCTGATGCGGATCGAGACGAAGGACGAGGTCACGGCGACCTTCTCGGACACCGAACTCGCCCGTCTCGTCCGGGACTCCAGTAAGGCCGGACTCATCGACGACCGTGCGCAGGAGCGGCTGCGCGACGCGCTGGAGCTGGGCCGCCGGCCCGTGCGCGATGTCGTGCTCCCCCTGGAGCGTGTCGTCTACGCGGGCATGGGTGTCACCCCGGAGGAGTTGGAACGGCTGTCGGCCGAGTCCGGGTTCTCGCGCTTCCCCGTGGTCGACGAGGGGCGCCGGATCGTGGGCTATCTCCATGTGAAGGACGCGCTCGACGCGACCCCGCGCGACGTGCCGTTCTCCGTCCGGGACATGCGGTCGATCGCCCGGGTCCGGGAGACCACACCGTTGGACGACGTGCTCACCGCGATGCGCCGCAGCCGGACGCACCTGGCGGCCGTGCTGGGCGCGGACGGGCGGCTCGCGGGCATCGTGACCATGGAGGACGTGCTGCGGGAGCTGTTCGGGCAGCCGGCCGTGTGACCCGCCCGAGGCCCGCCCAAGGTCCCGCCCGAGGCGAAGAGGCCGACCGACCGTCGGGTATGTGAACGCGTTAGCATCGTTTCCGCCATGCAGACGAATCCCACATACTCCAGCCTTGTCACGGTCGGCGACTCCTTCACCGAGGGCATGTCCGACCTCCTCCCCGACGGTTCGTACCGGGGCTGGGCAGATCTCCTCGCGAGCCGCATGGCCGCGCGGACGCCCGGCTTCCGGTACGCCAACCTCGCGGTGCGCGGAAAGCTGATCGCGCAGATCGTCGCCGAGCAGGTGGAGGTCGCCGCCGCGATGGAGGCGGACGTGATCACACTGGTCGGCGGCCTGAACGACACGCTCCGGCCCAAGTGCGACATGGGCCGGGTGCGCGGCCTGCTGGAGGAGGCCGTGGAGCGCCTTGCCCCCTCCTGCAAGCAGCTCGTCCTGATGCGCAGCCCCGGCCGCCAGGGCCCCGTCCTGGAGCGGTTCCGCCCGCGCATGGAGGAGCTGTTCGTCTGCGTCGACGAGCTGGCCGCCCGGCACGGCGCCCTCGTCGTCGACCTGTACGGCGCGCCTTCGCTGGGCGATCCACGCCTGTGGGACGTGGACCGGCTGCACCTGACGGCCGACGGGCACCGCCGGGTCGCCGAGGCGGTCTGGCAGGCGCTCGGCTACGAGGCGGAGGACGCGCGGTGGCGGATGCCGATGCCCGTGACGCCGCCGCCCGGCTGGACCGCACGTCAGGTGGCCCACGCGCGGTTCGCCCGGCAGTACCTGCTGCCGTGGATAGGCCGCCGCCTCACGGGCCGCTCCTCGGGGGACGGCATGCCGGCCAAGCGACCCGAGTTGCTGCCGTACGAGGGGCCAGTAGCGTAAGGAGCCGCCGTACCGGGAGGCGTGTGTGACCACGACCGTGATCAACCTCAAGGGCCGTATCCGCGACTTCGGCCCCCGGTTGGAGTACGCCCCCAGCGACCTGGTGTACATCGGCCGCCGCTGGACCATGGGCCACTGGGATCTGGCGCAGCATCCGCTCTTCAACCCGTTCCAGTACGACACCGAGAAGAAGAAGCGCGACGGGACGCGGGCCGAGGTGATGGCGAAGTACCGGGAGTATCTGATGGCCGACCCCGAACTGCTGGCCCTGGTGCCGGAGCTGCGCGGGAAGACGCTGGCCTGCTGGTGCGCACCGGAGCTGTGCCACGGGGACATCCTGGCGGAGATCGCCGACGGGCGGTGAGCGCGTAGGCGCAGGTGGCGGCGATGGCTGCCGTGGTCGGTGGCAGGCGTGGTCCGATGCCTGCCGTGGTCCGGCGCCTGACGTGACGGGGCTTCGTAGGTTCCTCCGAAGAGGCCCGCTGCGCTCACCTGCACGAATCGCCAGTAGAATCCGTCCACGTGACTTCTGCGCCAGCCAAGCCCCGCATCCCGAACGTCCTCGCCGGACGCTACGCCTCCGCCGAGCTCGCCACGCTCTGGTCGCCCGAGCAGAAGGTGAGGCTCGAGCGGCAGCTCTGGCTGGCCGTGCTGCAGGCCCAGAAGGACCTCGGCATCGAGGTGCCGGACGAGGCGCTCGCCGACTACGAGCGGGTCCTCGACACAGTCGACCTGGCCTCCATCGCCGAGCGCGAGAAGGTCACGCGGCACGACGTGAAGGCGCGGATCGAGGAGTTCAACGACCTCGCCGGACACGAGCACGTGCACAAGGGCATGACGTCCCGCGACCTGACCGAGAACGTCGAGCAGCTGCAGATCAGGCTCTCGCTGGAGCTGGTCCGCGACCGTGCGGTGGCGGTGCTGGCCCGCCTCGGCAAGCTGGCCGGTGAGTACGGCGAGCTGGTCATGGCCGGCCGCTCGCACAACGTGGCCGCGCAGGCCACCACCCTCGGCAAGCGGTTCGCGACCGCCGCCGACGAGCTGCTCGTGGCGTACGGCCGGGTCGAGGAGCTGCTCGGCCGCTATCCGCTGCGCGGCATCAAGGGCCCGGTGGGCACGGCCCAGGACATGCTGGACCTGCTGGGCGGCGACGCCGCCAAGCTGGCGGAACTGGAGGACCGGATCGCCGGGCACCTCGGCTTCGCGCAGGCGTTCACCTCGGTCGGCCAGGTCTACCCGCGCTCGCTGGACTACGACGTGGTGACCGCGCTGGTGCAGCTGGCGGCGGCGCCGTCCTCGCTGGCGAAGACCATCCGGCTGATGGCCGGGCACGAGCTGGTGACCGAGGGCTTCAAGCCGGGGCAGGTCGGTTCGTCCGCCATGCCGCACAAGATGAACACCCGCTCCTGCGAGCGCGTCAACGGCCTCATGGTCATCCTGCGCGGCTACGCCTCGATGACCGGCGAGCTGGCCGGCGACCAGTGGAACGAGGGCGACGTGTCCTGCTCGGTGGTGCGCCGGGTCGCACTCCCCGACGCGTTCTTCGCACTCGACGGCCTGCTGGAGACCTTCATGACCGTCCTCGACGAGTTCGGTGCCTTCCCGGCCGTCGTCGCCCGTGAGCTGGACCGCTATCTGCCGTTCCTCGCCACGACCAAGGTGCTGATGGGCGCGGTGCGCGCCGGCGTCGGCCGTGAGGTCGCGCACGAGGCCATCAAGGAGAACGCGGTCGCCTCCGCGCTCGCCATGCGCGAGCAGGGCGCCGAGCGCAACGAGCTGCTCGACAAGCTCGCCGCCGACGACCGCATCCCGCTGGACCGCGCCCAGCTGGACGCGCTGATGGCCGACAAGCTCTCCTTCACGGGCGCCGCGGCCGACCAGGTCGCCCTCGTCGTCGGCCGGATCGAGGAGATCGTGAAGCAGCGCCCGGAGGCCGCCGGCTACACGCCGGGAGCGATCCTCTGACCCGCTACACCCAGGCCGAACTGGAGGCCGCCCGCGACCGGCTGGTGCCGGATGTCACCGCGGACGGCCTCCGGGTCCTTTTCTGCGGTATCAACCCGGGGCTGATGACGGCGGCGACCGGCCACCACTTCGCCCGCCCCGGCAACCGCTTCTGGCCCGTCCTGCATCTGTCCGGCTTCACGCCCCGGCTCCTCAAGCCGTCCGAGCAGGGCGAGCTGCCGTCGTACGGGCTCGGCATCACGAACGTCGTCGCGCGGGCCACGGCACGGGCCGAGGAGCTGACGGCGGAGGAGTACGTCGAGGGCGGGCGCCTGTTGACCGCCAAGGTGGAGCGGCTCCGGCCGCGCCGGCTCGCGGTGGTCGGCGTGAGCGCGTACCGCGCCGCCTTCGGTGACCGCAAGGCCGCCGTCGGGCCGCAGGAGCGGATGATCGGGGCCTCGCGTGTCTGGGTGCTGCCCAACCCCAGCGGGCTGAACGCGCACTGGACGGCGGCGACGATGGCGGAGGAGTTCGGGCGGTTGCGGGCGGCCGCGGAGGGCTGACCGGTCGGGGTTCGTGGGTGCGGGTCAGCCCGTCACGGTGGGTCGGTCTCCGTTATCAGCGCGACGAGTTGGAACGGCAGTTCCTTGTCCCACTGGGAGACGCCGAGGGCGACCCAGCGGCCGTGGCCGTCCGCCTGCCACAGATGCACGTCGGGCACGTGCGAGCTGAGCGGTCCCCAGGGCTCTGGTATGTCCTCGCCTTCCAGGTAACGGCTGGACACGCTCCAGAGGCTGAAGACGTCCGGGGGTCCCCAGCGCTCGGCGAGCCGCTCCGACAGCGCGTCCCTGTCCGCCTCGAACTGGGCCTCCGTCTCCTCCCGTTCCGTGCCGTCCTCGCCCCAGAAGTCCCGGCTCGTCCCTAACTCGGCGATGTGGTAACCGGGGCCGGCTGTGCCCGTCGCCGACCGGCCGTGCGCCGCGGGGAACTCCTCGGAGCACAGCCGGTCGATCGTGACGAGATGCCGCGCGATGGTCATGCCGTCCAGTAAAGCGCGCACCACTGACAATTGGCGTGGCGTCAGGCGCCCCTTGGGGTCTTCGGCACCGAGCCGGTGGAGTCGTACGTCGGGGCCGTACTCGCGAAGCCGTGGGCGTCGGACGGTTCGCAGGCGGTGACAGTGGGGGCCACGAGCGCGTCGTCCGGTCCGGTGCGAGCGCGTCGGTCGGTGCCGGTCGGTCGCTGCCGGTCGGCCGCTGCCGGTCGGCCGCTGCCGGTCGGCCGGTGCCCGTCGGTCGCTGCCGGTCGGTCGGTGCCGGTCGGTCGCTGCCGGTCGGCCGGTGCCCGTCGGCCGGTGCCCGTCGGCCGGTGCCCGTCGGTCGCTGCCGGTCGGCCGGTGCCCGTCGGCCGGTGCCCGTCGACCGATGCCCGTCGACCGATGCCCGTCGAGCGATGGCCGTCGGCCGATGCGACGTCGGTCAATGCCGGCCGGTCCGTCGGGCGTGGGACTACCGGTGGGTCGGTGCGTACTCGTCAGTCGGCGCATGTTCGTCGGTCCGTGCCGGTTGGTCCGTCGGTCGGGGGCTGAAGCCACTCGCCGGGGTGCGTCGCGGCGAGTACGATCCGGCAAACACGGGCGCGAGCTGGGAGGACGGACGTTGGGGCGACTGACCGGCGGGGATCCTTCTCTGCTCCGAAGAATCAACTCGGCCGTGGTGCTGCACGCGCTGCGGGCCACGGACCACGCGACGCTCACCGAGATCACCAGGGTCACCGGGCTGTCCCGGCCCACGGTCGAGGGCGTCGTAGAGGGCCTGGTCGAGGCCGGGCTGGTGGTCGAGCAGGCCGCCGAGGAGGGTGCCGCCCGGCGGCAGGGGCGCCCGGCACGGCACTACCGGTTCCGGGCCGAGGCGGGCCATCTGCTGGGCCTGGACGTGGGCTCGCACCATGTGACCGCGCTGCTCGCGGACCTCGACGGGCGGGTACTGGGCTCGCTGTCCAAGGACGTCTCCGAGTCGGCGTCGGCGGACGACCGGCTGGAGCGTCTGCGCTCTACCGTCGCCGAGCTGCTCCGCAGGTCCGGTGTCTCGCGCGGTTCGCTGCGCGCGGTCGGCGTGGGCAGTCCGGGGATCATCGAGGCGGACGGCGCCGTACGTCTGTGCGCGGCTCTGCCGGAGTGGACGGGCCTGAACCTGGGCGAGCGGCTGAGCCGTTCCTTCAAGTGCTCCGTCCTGGTCGAGAACGACGCCAACGCGGCGGCGGTCGCCGAGCACTGGAAGGGCGTGGCCGCCGAGTCCGACGACGTGGTGTTCGTGCTGGCGGGGCTGAGCCCGGGCGCCGGTTCGCTGATCGGCGGGCGGCTGCACCGGGGCTACGGCGGCGCGGCCGGCGAGATCGGCGCGCTGCACCTGCTGGGCCGCGAGGCCACCCCGGAGGCGCTGCTGTCGACGACGGGCGAGCCGCTGCATCCGCTCGACGAGCAGGCGGTCGCCGAGGTCTTCAAGCACGCGCGCGAGGGCGACGAGCGGGCCCGCGAGGCCGTCGACCGCTTCATACAACGGCTCGTCCACGACGTGACGGCCCTCGTCCTCGCCCTCGATCCCGAACTCGTCGTCGTCGGCGGCTGGGCGACCGGCATCGACGACGTACTCGACCCCCTCCGCCACGAGCTGGCCCGCTACTGCCTGCGCCCACCCCGTGTCGCCCTCTCCCGGCTGGGCGAGACGGCCGTCGCCATGGGCGCGCTCCGGCTGGCCCTGGACCACGTCGAGGAACAGCTGTTCGCGGTGGAGGGCACGGTGACGGCGCGCCGCTGAGACCTCGCGCCCGTCGCCGGCCGACAGCTCTGCCGTGGCAGGCCCCTGAGCCCTCGCACCCATCCTCGGACAGCAGCTCTGGCCCTGCGGGCACTGAAACCTCGCGACCGTCGCCGTTCGGCAGCTCTGCCTTCGCGAGCCGACGCCGTACCTATGAGGCCGTCGACGCCGCAGCCGCCGCAAAACACCGCGCCCCGGAAGTCCGGGGCGCGGCGGGTGCGGCTTGACGGGCTGCCCGCGGCGTCAGGACGCGCGGCGCTCCGGGCCGTGATGGATCTCGACGCCGCCCGAGTCGCCGAAGGTCAGGCGGCACGTGTCAGCGCGGTAGGTGGCCATGGAGACGGCCGCTGTGCGCCCCTCCGCGAAGAAGCGGGTGGTGACGACGAGGACGGGCGCGCCGGGCAGCCGGTCGAGCTCCTTGGCGTCGTCCGCGCGGGCCGAGCCCAGCTCCACCGAGCGGTCCTGCCCCTCCAGCTCCAGGCGCTGCAGCTCACGCAGCACGGCACGCGCGCGTGCCGTGCCGGAGGGTGTGTCTATGGCGGAGAGTGCGGGCACCGAGTCCGCCGGGATGTAGAGCAGCTCGGCGGCGACGGGCTGGCCGTGCGACATACGGGAGCGGCGCACGACGTGCACCTGCTCGCCGTGCACGCTCTCCAGGATGCCGGCGACCGCGGCGGGCGGCGCCGAGGCCGTGCAGTCCACGGCCTGCCACGCATCGCCGACGGTGCCCGGCCACGCGTGCTGTTCGGTGCCGACCGCGACGCCCACGCGCGGGGGCGCCACGGTGGTGCCGACGCCGCGACGGCGCTGCAGACGGCCCTCCAGCTCGAGCTGCTCCAGCGCTTGGCGGAGGGTGGCCCGGGCGACGCCGAAGCGGGCCGCGAGGTCACGTTCGTTGGGCAGGATCTCGCCCACCGAGAACTCGGAGTCCAATGCCTCACTGAGCACGGTCTTCAGATGCCAGTACTTCGGTTCCGGCACCGATTCCAGCTGCTGGGTCCCCACCCTGTCCTCCGCTGCTTCGCCGTGGCCCGGCTGCGTTTTTAGCGCCTTGTTTATTAAAGGTTGTTGCACTTTCTTGCGACCATAGGCCTGCCCCCACCCTTGGTCAAGACCAATCATCGAACGCTCGGGCATCCGACAGGTCGGACGCCCGACAGCGTTCATCGAGGCTTCACGGCCGTGAAGCGAACGGCCTGTGGGAAAGGGGCGGGGAACGGGGGTGTACGGACTACTGCCCCACCGTCAGGGAGATCAGCTTCTCCGGGTTGCGCACGATGTAGACGCACTGGATGCGTCCGTCCGCGACATCGAGTTGGAACACGCTGTCGACCTTGGTGCCGGACAGGAGGACCACCGCGAAGCCGCCGTTGATCTCCATGAAGCGGAACGACGCGTCGGCGATGCCCTTGCCGGCCGTGCCGTGCAGGAACCGTCCCACCTTGTCGGCGGTTTCGAGGACACGCACCGGGGCCTTGCTCAGGCCGCCGCCGTCGCCCACCAGACGGACGTCCGGGGCCAGCAGCGACATCAGTCCGTCCAGGTCGCCGCCGGCCGCGGCGGCGAGGAACCGTTCGGTCAGCTCACGGCGTTCGGCCGGGTCGACCTCGTAGCGCGGGCGCCGCTCGTCGACGTGTCGGCGGGCCCGCCCGGCGAGCTGGCGCACGGCGGGCTCGGTGCGGTCGATCATGGCCGCGATCTCGGTGTGCGGATAGCCGAAGGCCTCCCGGAGCACGAACACCGCGCGCTCCAGGGGCGAGAGGGACTCCATGACGACGAGGACGGCGAGCGAGACGGTGTCGGTGAGGACGGCCCGCTCGGCGGTGTCCGGGACGGTGGCCCCGTAGTCGGTGACGTACGGCTCGGGCAGCCACGGACCGGGGTACGCCTCGTTGCGCGACTGCACCTGGCGCAGCCGGTCGATGGCGAGCCGGGTGGTGACACGGACCAGGTAGCCGCGCGGTTCGCGTACGTCGGAGCGGTCGGCGCCGGACCAGCGCAGCCAGGCCTCCTGGACCACGTCCTCGGCGTCGGCGACCCGGCCGAGCATGCGGTAGGCGACTCCCATGAGGACGGGGCGGTGCTCTTCGAAGACGTCGGTCGTGATGTCGGTGGTCACCGTTCCATCCCATCCCGTGGGACGCGGCCCTGTCCAGGCGATTCCGGGGACGCGCGCGGGCTTGTTACTCACAGGGACTACCCGCCGGTAGCGGTTGCTGACAAGCTGTCTACGAATCCGTACATCAGCGCGCCCACCTCCCAGACGAGGAGCTGCACCATGTCCGCCGCCACGGTCTCCTTCCAGGTCCCCTCCCCGCTCGGCCCGCGGCCCGTGACGGTCTCGTACACGCGTGAGGGCACCGGCGAGCCGCTGCTTCTGCTGCACGGCATCGGCCACCACCGGCAGGCCTGGGACCCGGTGACGCACATCCTGGCAGCTGAACGCGAGGTCATCACCGTGGACCTCCCCGGCTTCGGCGAGTCCCCCGCGCTGCCGGACGGCCTCACCTACGACCTGCCCACGACGACCGCCGTGTTCGGCGCCTTCTGCGAGGCCCTGGAGCTCGACCGCCCCCATGTGGCGGGCAACTCCCTGGGCGGTCTGCTCGCCCTGGAGCTGGGCCGCGAGAAGCTCGTACGATCCGTCACGGCCCTGTCCCCGGCCGGGTTCTGGAACGAGGCCGAGCGGCGTTACGCGTTCGGCGTCCTGCTCACCATGCGGCACATCTCGCGGCGGCTGCCGCTGTCGCTGGTCGAGCGGTTGTCCCGTTCGGCGGCCGGCCGCGCCGCCCTGACGAGCACCATCTACGCCCGCCCGAGCCGCCGTTCACCCGAGGCGGTGGTCGCCGAGACGCTCGCGCTGGCGGGGGCCACCGGGTTCGACGACACCCTTCGGGCCGGTGGCAGCGTCCTGTTCACCGATGACATCCCGGGCCTGCCCGTCACGGTGGCCTGGGGTACACGGGACTGGCTGCTCGTGCGCCGCCAGGGCGTCCGGGCCAAGCAGGTCATCCCCGGGGCACGGCTGGTGCGGCTGCCCGGCTGCGGCCACTGCCCCATGAACGACGACCCCGCCCTGGTCGCCCGCGTCATCCTCGACGGCAGCCGCTGACCGACGGCGGGTCAACGCCCCCGATCCCAGGGCGACTCCGACGCCCACCAGCGCGCTGCCCACGGCCTGCGCGGCGCCGTAGGAACCCGTGCCGACGAGAGGCGCCGTACAGGCGGCGGCCACCGGGATGAGACCGGAGAACAGGGTGGCGCGCTCGGCGCCGATGCGCTGCATGCCCATGTACCAGCACACGAACCCGACGACCGTGACGACCGCCGCCTGCCACAGCAGCGCGGCGGTCTCCGTGCCGTCCGGGCGGCGCAGCCAGGCGCCCCCGTCGACGACCACGCCGACGGCAGCCGACTCGATCGCGGCGACCGCGCACACGGTCGCCGACAGCAGCCTCGGTCCGAGCGGTCGCAGCACCGGCACGGCCAGCACCGCGAAGCCGACCTCGCCCGCCAGCGCGCACACCGAGAAGGCGA
The DNA here is from genome assembly GCF_042802555.1 of Streptomyces sp. NPDC057474. Classification (NCBI taxonomy): domain Bacteria; kingdom Bacillati; phylum Actinomycetota; class Actinomycetes; order Kitasatosporales; family Streptomycetaceae; genus Streptomyces; species Streptomyces sp. NPDC057474. The sequence goes on from NZ_JBHVDX010000010.1 coordinate 22,517, forward strand.
TGCCCACGGCGTCCGTACGGCCCCATCCCTGGACGGTGAACGCGCCGGCCGCGACCAATGACGCCCCGTAGAGCACCAGCCGTTGGGGACGCCGGTCCTCCAACAGCGGTACGAGGACGGCCACGACCACCGGGGCACAGCCGACGAAGACACCCGGTACCGCCGGTTCCGCCGTGCGTTCGGCGGCGATCACAGCGACGTTGAAGCCGACCATGCCGACCGCCGCGAGCAGCCCCAGCCGCGCCCACTGCCGTGCGGTGAGGCGACGCAGGAGTGCCGTGGCGTCCCGGCCGAGGAACGGGAGCAGCAGGAGGCAGGCGAGGCCGTAGCGGAGGAACTGGCCGCCTGCGTACGGGTAGTCGCCCAGGAGGCTGTTGGCGGTGAAGGAAGCGCCGACGAGGACGCAGGCTGAGGCGGCGAGGAGGGTTCCGTGGGCGGTCTTGGCGTTCATCGCCGTGGCTTTCCCGGTCGCGACTTTCGCGGTCGTGGCTTTCGCGGTCGTGGCTTTCATGGTCGTGACGCTAGGGAGGCGGGCGGTCCGGTTTAAGGTCCACTTCCATGACGTCATCAGGGACCAATTCGGGGGACGGCGCTTCGGGGGCCGGTGCGCCCTCGGCGTCCGCTCCCTGGGCCGCCGCCTGGGAGTTGCTGCTGCCGGTCGCCGACGCGCCCGCACGCGCGCGTGGTCGTTCGTTGCAGGCGGCACTGCGGGAGGCGATCCGGTCGGGGCGGCTCGCACGAGGGACGCGCCTGCCGTCGAGCCGGGAGCTGGCCGCCGACCTCGGGGTGTCGCGCGGGCTGGTGACGGAGGCGTACGAGCAGTTGGTCGCGGAAGGCTATCTGCGCAGCGGTCGGGGTGCCGGGACCTGGGTGGGCGCCGCCGTGCGGGCCGCCCTCCCACGCGCGCGTGATCTCGCTCCGCGCTCCCCCGGTGCCCGCGCCGACTTCGTACCCGGGACGCCGGACCTGTCGCTGTTCCCGCGCGCCGCGTGGGCGGCGGCCCAGCGCGGGGTGCTCGCGGAGCTGCCGCATCAGGCGCTGGGGTACCCGGACCCGCGCGGGCTGCCCCGGCTGCGTACCGCGCTCGCCGAACTGCTCGTCCGGCGCCGGGGTGTGGTCGCCGACCCCGAGCGGATCGTCGTCGTCTCCGGGGTGGCGCAGGCGACGACCCTGCTCGGATTCGTGCTCCACGCGCGCGGGATACGTGTCGCCGGTGTCGAGGACCCGGGCAGCCCCGAGCACGGGACGCTGTACGCAGCCGCCGGGCTCGGCACCGTGCCGATCCCGCTGGACGAGGAGGGGCTGGCCGTCGGGCCGTTGCGGGAGTCGGGGGTGCGGGCGGTGGTGACGACGGCGGCGCATCAGTTCCCGTCTGGGATCGCGTACTCCGCGCGGCGGCGGGCCGAACTGCTCGACTGGGCACGGGCGGTGGACGGGCTGATCGTCGAGGACGACTACGACGGCGACTTCCGCTACGACCGCGCGCCCGTGGGCGCCCTGCAGGGACTCGACCCCGAGCGGGTGGCGTACGCCGGGTCCGTCAGCAAGTCCCTCGCGCCCGGGCTGCGGCTCGGCTGGCTCCTCGTTCCGGCGTCGCTGGCGGAGGAGGTCGTCGAGCGCAAAAGGACCATGGATCTCGGCCATCCCACCATCGACCAGGCGCTCTTCGCGCGGTTCGTGGAGCGGGGGGACTACGACCGGCAGCTACGGCGGTGTCAGCGGGCCTATCGGGAGCGGCGTGACGCGCTGGTCTCCGCGCTGGACAAGCACTTTCCCGGGGCGGAGGTGTCCGGGATCGCGGCCGGGCTGCATGTCATCGCCGCGCTGCCCGATCGGTACGGGCCCCTCGACCGCTTCCTGGAGCGAGCTGCGGCTGCGGGGGTCGCTGTGCGGGGGCTGGCGCAGTACGGGCGGGTGCCGGACGAGGAGGTGCGGTTGGTGCTGGGGTACGCGCATCTGTCTCCCGCACGGCTTCGGGAGGGGGTGGAGGTGCTGGCGTCGGCAGTTGGCTGACCTGCGCCTCCTCGCCCCGCCGGCCCCTGCCCGTCCCCTCCCCAGAGGCTGCGCCCCTTCGTCCCGCCTCGGGGCTCCGCCCCGGACCTTGTTCGCGCGGTTCCCCGCGCCCCTTCAAGGGGCGGGAACCGCGCGAGAGACCCCCACCCACCCGCACCCGCCGGACGAGCCGCACGACGGTTCCTTTTCCTACCCGGTCAGTTGTTCACTTGTCGTTTCCGTGTGCGCTGCGGCGTACCAGTAGTTGTGGCTGTGCACATTGGCCGGATCCGTCGCTGGAGGCGCATTCATGTCACACCGTCCGCCGAGTTCCCTGCCCGGTCGCCGCAGCGTGCTGCGCGGCTCGCTCGCCGCGTCGGCGGCCCTGGCGCTGCCCGGTTCCGTCGCGCTCGGTTCGGTGCCGGCGCTGGCCCTGTCGGGGCGGCCGAAGGCCGGCTGGGGTGTGCAGGCCGGGGACGTGACCGCGCACTCCGGGCTGGTGTGGGTGCGGTCGGACCGTCCGGCGCGGATGATCGTCGAGACGTCCGCCACCGAGTCGTTCCGCAACCCGCGCAGATGGCACGGCCCGCTGCTCGGCGCCGGCACGGACTTCACCGGTACGACGCGGCTGCGCGGTCTGCCCTCGGGCGAGCAGATCCACTACCGGGTGCTGCTCGCCGACCCGGACGACCCGCGCCGCACCGGTGAGCCGGTCACCGGCACGTTCCGTACGACGTCGCTGAAACGGCGCTCCGGGGCGCGGTTCGTGTGGTCGGGCGACCTGGCCGGGCAGGGCTGGGGCATCAACCCGGACCGTGGCGGCTACCGCATCTTCGACGCGATGGGCGCGCTGGACCCGGACTTCTTCCTGTTCAGCGGCGACACGATCTACGCCGACGGCCCGATCGCGGCGACGGCGGCGCTTCCCGACGGCAGTACCTGGCGGAACATCACCACCGAGGAGAAGTCCAAGGTCGCGGAGACGCTCGCCGAGTTCCGGGGCAACTTCCGCTACAACCTGCTGGACGAGAACCTGAAGCGGTTCAACGCCCAGGTCCCGGCGATCGTGCAGTGGGACGACCACGAGGTCACCAACAACTGGTACCCGGGCGAGATCCTCACCGACACCCGGTACACCGAGAAGAGCGTGGACGTGCTGGCGGCACGGGCACGGCGGGCCTTCAGCGAGTACTTCCCGATCTCCACGCTGCGGCCGGGCGCCCGGGAGGGCCGGGTGCACCGCGTGATGCGCCACGGCCCCCTGCTGGACGTGTTCGTGCTGGACATGCGGACGTACCGCAACGCCAACTCGCCCGACACGCAGACCACCGACCCGGTGGGCATTCTCGGCGCCGAGCAGTTGGAGTGGCTCAAGCGGGAGCTGTCGCGGTCGCGCGCGGTCTGGAAGGTGATCGCCTCCGACATGCCGCTCGGCCTGGTCGTGCCGGACACCGGGGACGGCAAGCCGAACATCGAGGCCGTGGCGCAGGGCGACCCGGGCGCGCCGCTCGGGCGGGAGCTGCAGATCGCCGAGCTGCTGCGGTTCGTCAAGCACCGGAAGATCACCGGCACGGTGTGGCTGACGGCCGATGTGCACTACACCTCGGCGCAGCACTACCAGCCGTCGCGGGCCGCCTTCACCGACTTCGAGCCGTTCTGGGAGTTCGTCTCCGGCCCGCTCAACGCCGGTGCCTTCCCGGCGAACGCGCTGGACAACACCTTCGGCCCCGAGCGGGTGTTCTTGAAGGCGCCGACCACGGCGAACGTGTCACCGGCGGGCGGCTACCAGTTCTTCGGCGAGGTCGACATCGACGGCCACAGCGGGGAGTTGACGGTACGGCTGCGGGAGCAGGACGGGACCGTGCTGTACACGAAGGTGCTCCAGCCGGGTCTCGTCGGGCAGTGACCCGAATGTCGTAGGCCACCTCGCTGCGCCCCGCCACCCCGCCGCCCCGTCGATCCGCCGCTTCACGGGCCCGCCGACCCTCGCCCCGGCCGCGCGTTTTCGCAGGTCAGGGCCGATTGTCAGTGGTCGCTTCTACGGTTTTCCCATGACGCGATCTTTGCAGGCCGTGGCCTACACCCGACCCTCCGTGCTGGAGTCCGTGGCGGGCGGACAGCGGCTGGGGCTCGAGACCTCGCGGGGTGCGACCCCGACGGGGGTCGAGGACCATCCGCGGTTCTTCACGGGCTTCCTGACCTCCCCTCAGGTGGCTGCGGCGGGGCTGCTGGCGGTGGCCGACGTGGCGGCGGCGCGGTACCACCAGCAGCAGCTGCGGGCCTCGCTGGACCCGGTGGTGACGGGCAACGGGGACCGGCTGCGGTTCGAGTCGTTCTCGGGCTGCGGCGGGGTCTACGCCCGCCTGGACGTGCTGGAGCCTGGCCTCGACGGCGGCGAGGTGGGGCACGGCACGACCAATGTGGACGTCAACAACCCGCTGCGGGAGGCGCTGTCCCGGGTCGGCGGGGACGATCCGCTCCATCTGCGGGTCGGTCCCGAGGAGTTGGCGGTGACCACTCTGAACGGTCCGGTGGTGGAGAAGAAGGTGCCACTGCCGGACCGCTGGCTGCGCGGTTTCGCCGAGGCCCAGGTGATCGCGGCCGGGTTCGACCTGCGGGCCGAGCTGCCCGCCGCCGAGGCCGTGCGGTTCCTGCGGTCGCTGCCGCGTGGTGGCTCTCGAGGGGCCTCGCGGGGCACCCAGTGGGTCGTGCCCGCCGGACGCGCCCTGCGGCCGACCACCCGGCCCGTCCCGGGCGCGGTGTGTCTGCCGGGCCCGGAGCGGCTGGTCGCCCTGCAGCGGGTCCTGCGCCATGCCACGGCCCTGCGTGTCTACGGCCCGCCGGCCGCCGGTGAAGCCGCCTCGGCCGGCGCCTGGGAGGTCGTGCTCCCCGGCATGCGACTCACCCTCACATTGTCCCCGGAGACCGCGCGGGGCTTCTCCGGCGAGGGCGGTGTGCTGGAGGCCCTGGCCACCGACGAGGCCGCCGAGGACGCGGAGCTGATCGCGGTCCTCCTCGCCTGGGAGCCGCGCATCGACGTCGGGGACCTCGGCGCCTCCTCCGGCCTCCCGGCCGACCGGGTGCGGGCGGCACTGACCCGGCTGGGCACCTCGGGACGCGTCGGCTACGACACGGCGGAGGCCGCGTACTTCCACCGCGAACTGCCCTACGACGCCGACCGCGTCGAGCGCCACAACCCCCGCCTGCGCTCGGCCCGCGCCCTCGTGGCCGCGGGAGCGGTCTCCCTGGAGGGCGACCTCGCCACGGTGACCGCCGAAGACGGTCATGTCCACCGGGTACGGGACAGCGCGGGCACCCTGAGCTGCTCCTGCCTCTGGTGGGCGAAGTACAGGGGCGGTCGCGGCCCCTGCAAGCACGCCCTGGCGGTGCGTGTGGTCCGCCGGGGCGTGGCGGCGGAGCCGGATGGAACACAGGCCGACGCGGGATCGGGCGAGGCACTGATCGACGGGGGTGTGCGGTGAGTTCGGAGTCACTGATCCAGGCGGTACGGTCGGGGAACATGAGTGACCTGATCGCTCTGGTGGACGGTATGACGGACGCCGAACGGCGCGCGTGCATGCCGGAGTTGAAGCAGTTGCGCAAGGAACTGCGGTCGGAGTCCTGGCAGTTCCCGGCTCAGCGGGCGTATCCGACGCTGCACGCGGCGGGAGCGGCCTGTCAGACGGGCGCCGCCGCCGTGGCGACCTGGCTCACCGGGTCCGAGCTGCGCTGGCGGCAGGCACCGCCGTCGGTCCTGATCGACGTGCTCGGCGACCGCGATCCCGACTGGCTCGCCGACCTCGTGCGCCGGCTGGCGGAGCGCCCGCTCTCCGCGGACGTCCCGTACGAGCTGATGGCCGGCCTCGTTCGGCTCGCGGGCTGCCCGGTGCCCACGTCCGAGGCCTATGTGCGGGGCTGGATGGACCACATCAGCCGGGCGCGCCGGAGTGCGGGCACGGTCATCGGGAACCTGCGGAAGGACCCGCATCTCGGGGAGCTAGTCGCCGCGCTGTTCGAGATCGAGGAGATCGGCGCCCGCAGCGACTGGCGGTACGGCGACGGCCTGAACAACTGGACGTACGCCCTGACCCAGCTGACTCGGGTAGGCCTCCTGGACCGCAAGGTCATGGTCGACGGGTGCGTGGCCCGGCTGCTGCGCGGCGGTGGCTCCACGGCGGACAACAAGGTCTTCCTGGGCCTGTTGACCGCCCTCGACCTCACCCGCGACGAACAGCGCGAGCGGATCGCGGACTGGACGGCACTGTGCTCCGACGCGCCCTCCACGGTGGCCGCGCACGCCCAGTCCATTCTCGCGGGCCTCGCGCTGGACGACGAGTTGGGGTCGCGTCGGCTCGCCGAGTTGTCCGGGGCGGTGCTCTTCCGCACCGAGAAGAAGCTCGTCCGGGCCCAGCTCGTGCTGCTGGGCAAGGTGCTCAAGCGGGATCCGTCCACCGTGGCCGAGCTGCTGCCCGTGGTGGCCCAGGCCTTCGGGCACGAGGACACGGATGTGCAGGAGCGGGCACTGAAGCTGGTGGAGCGACACCTCGGCGACCTCGGCTCCGGAAGCGGCGACGACGCGATCGGCTCACGGGACGAAATCGCCGACTCCGCCTCCCTGTTGAGCCCCGGCCTGCGCGCCCGGGCCCAGCAGCACCTCGGTGTCGCGGCCGCGGGGACCGCCCCCGAGGTGTACGAGGAACTGCTGCCGCCCGTGCCCCTGCCGACGCGGCTCGCGCCGGCGCCGGAGACGTTGGCCGAGCTCACCGAGGAGGTCGGCGCCCTGCTGGCCGCACGCGACGAGGGCGCCGTGTTCGAGCGGATACTGGACGGGCTCGTACGGCATGCGCACCGGGACCGGGAGGCGCTGGTGGAGGCGCTCGGGACGACGAAAGCGGGCAGTTGGTGGGAAGGGATGGGTCCGGCGTCCCTCAACCAGCACTTCCGCAATGCGCCGCACGGCCTGTCGCTCGTCATCGCCACGCTCTTCGAGCGGGTGGACACCGAGACGCTGCGTCCGGTGCGCCACGGGGCGGGCGCGTCGTCCGGCTGTGTGCACGACGGTCTGCTCTGGGCCTTCGACGCCCGGCTGCGGGAGATCTCGTACCGGATCCGCACCGACCCGCTGCCGTTCCTGCTCTCGACGCCCACATGGAGCACGGGTTCGCTGGAACCTGCCGAACTGGTGGCACGGCTGGACGTCTACCGGCAGTCGGGTGCCCGTCCGGGCGAGGCGGACTTCGCACAGGCACGGCTCCGCGTGCGCCGCGACGACGCCGCCGCGCTCGCGTCCGCCGCGGCGGCGGCTCGGAAGCTGGGCACGAGAGAAGGCGACCGGCTGGCGGAATGGCTGCTGACCGACGTGCCGTCCCAGCCCGTCGAGCGGAGCCGTACGGCCGGGCCGCGGATACTGGTGGAGTTCGGTGAACTGCCGGAGTTGCAGGGCGAGTCGTTCCCGCCGGAGTTCCGTCGGCTGGGCCGCCCGTTGTCCGTGTACGCGGAGCGCTCGTACTGCCCGCACTGGAACGACACGAACTGGCGCCACTGGCTGGCGATGGTGCCGCATCGACCGGAGCTCGTGGCGGGGCGCGTCCTGCGCGATCTTTCGATGAGCGTCGTCGACGACGGCGCGAGGGCTGGATTCTCGTTCCTGCCGGCGCTGGCCGAGGCGGAGGGCGAAGCGGGGCCGGCCGTGCATCTCTGCGTCGCGTACGGGCTGGGCGCGCGACGCCCGGAGGACCGGCTCGCCGCCGTGGACGCCCTGCTGGTACTGACGGCGCGTGGGCAGTTGGACGCGGTGCGGCTCGGTGCCGACCTGGGGAAGCTGACGGTGTTGGGGAGCGTGAAGCCGTCGCGGCTCGCCGAGGCGATACGGACGGCCGCGGCGACCGGAGCGTACGGCACCGCCTGGTCGGTGTTGCGGGAGGTACTGCCGCCGCTGCTCGCCGAACTCGCGGGCGAGGACAGGACGAAGACGCCGCCGCGCGGTCTCGGGGATCTCGTGGCCGTCGCCGCCGAATGCGCGGAGCGGTTCGGGGCACACGGGGAACTGCCGTATCTCGCGGAGGTGGCGGAGCGCCGGGGCTCGTCCCGCCTGGTGACCCAGGCCCGGCGGTTGCGTGCGGCGCTGGAGGAAGTCGCGGCCGTCTGACCTCTGCGGTCACCGTTGGCATCGGTTCCGACAGGATCAGTCATACAAAGAGCAACAAAAGGTGCGGAACGATGCTTTTACCGGTCAGTCACAAAGCGTTCGTGATCACGCAACACCGTTCGTTCACAGTGGCCACATGACTCCAGACATGTCTGATGTGACGCGGGCGAAAAACGCCCGCCCGGTGCACCACCTGCTGATGTCGGCCACGACCGGGTTCCGTAGCTGGTGGGAACGGCGCCACGGTCACGCGCCGCCGACGAGTGATACCGGCGCCCGGCCGCCGCTCGCCGAAGGGCAGCAGGCCGGGCCGTCCGAGGCGGTCGCCCCGGTGGTCACCGGTGCGACCCTGATGTGGCGGATGCGGACGACGGTGAAGGACGAACCGGGTTCGCTGGCCGCGCTGTGCACGGCGTTGGCGGAGCACAGGGTCGACATCCTTAGCCTGCAGACGCATCCGCTGGCCGAGGGCACGGTGGACGAGTTCCTGCTCCGGGCGCCCGAGGAGCTGTCGGCCACCGAGATCGGCCGGGCCGTGTCGGAGGCGGGCGGCACCGGGACCTGGATCGAGCGCGGTGACGCCCACGACCTGGTGGACGCGCCGACGCGGATCCTCGGCCTGGCCACGCGTACGGCGCTGGACGCGGCGGAACTCCCGCTCGCGCTGCGGCAGTTGCTGGGCCGCTGCACCATCCGCTCACTGCCCGCCATCGCTCCCGGCTCGGGCCGGGCTCAGGAGAGCGCCCCGGTCGAGGGGGCCCTGGAGGAGACGGTGATGCGGCTGCGGGCGCCGGAGGGTGGGGTGATCACGGTGGAGCGGCCGTATCTGCCGTTCACCCCGACGGAGTTCGCGCGGGCGCGGGCTCTGGTGGAGCTGGACGCGCGGCTGGGGCCGCGGATCCCGCGCAGCCAGGACGTGCTGACGCTGCCGGAGGGCAACGACATCACGGTGCGGCGCGCCGACGGCGGGGACCTGCGGGCGGCGAAGGCGATGCACGAGCGGTGCTCCGCGCGCACGCTGAGCATGCGGTACCACGGGCCGGTCGGCGACGCGGACCGCTACCTCAAGCATCTGCTGAGCCCGCGCTTCGGGCGGACGCTCGCCGCGCAGACGGCCTCGGGACGCCTTGTCGGAATGGGTCACCTCCTCTGGGACGGTGACGAGACCGAGATCGCGCTGCTCATCGAGGACGAGTGGCAGCGGCGCGGGATCGGCAGCGAGCTGCTCCGCAGGCTGGTGGACATGGCGGCCGAGACGGGCTGCGCGAACGTGTACGTGGTGACGCAGTCGTCCAACACGGGGATGGTCGCGGCGATGCGAGGGCTCGAACTGCCACTCGACTATCAGATCGAGGAGGGGACGCTGGTGATCACCGCGCGGCTGGATGATGAGGTGGCGGTCGCTTCGCGCGCGGCGCGTCTTCGTGAACGGCCGGTTGGAATGACCGAGTAACACGGCGGACGGGGCCTGTGGGCCGTTGTCGGGTGCGGGTGTGGGTGCAGGTGCAGGTGTGTGGAGGCTCGTCGCGCAGTTCCCCGCGCCCCTGAAGGGGCGTGGTTGGCGGGGCCCTGTCACCAGCGCCCCGCAAGCCCGGGCTCAGACCGGTCCCACCGACAGCGCGGACCGGTCACCAGTGGCGTCCGCTGCCAGCGCCCCGTCCGCCCCCTTCCCCAACGCCCCGTCCAGGTCCGCCCACAGGTCCTCCACGTCCTCCAGCCCCACCGACATCCGCAGCAGCCGGTCGCTGACCCCCGCACCCCGCCGGTCCGTCTCGTCCACGATGCGGTGGCTGATGGAGGCCGGGTGCTGGATGAGGGTGTCGACGCTGCCGAGGCTGACGGCGGGGGTGATCAGGCGGACGGCGGCGATGACCTCGTGGGGGGCGCCGTGGACCTCGAAGGCGATCATGGCGCCGCCGATGCGCGGGTAGTGGACGCGGGCGACGCGCGGGTCGGCGGCGAGGCGGCGGACGAGTTCCGCGGCGGTCACGGAGGCCGCGCGGACGCGTACCGGGAGGGTCGACAGGCCGCGCAGCAGCAGATAGCCGGCGAGCGGATGGAGGACGCCGCCGGTGGCGAAGCGGACCTGGCGCAGCCGCCCGGCGAACTCCTCGTCGCAGGCCACGACCCCGGCCATGACGTCCCCGTGGCCGCCGAGGTACTTGGTGGCGCTGTGCAGGACGAGCCGGGCGCCCTGTTCGACCGGGCGTTGCAGGACGGGCGTGGCGAAGGTGTTGTCCGCGAGGAGCGGGACCGAGCCGCAGGCATGGGCGAGTGCGCGAAGGTCGAGTTCGGCGAGGGTCGGGTTGGCCGGGGACTCGACCAGGACCAGGCCCGTGTCGGGACGCAGCGCGTCCGCGACACCGGCCGGGTCGACCCAGGTGACCTCGGTGCCGAGCAGCCCGGCGGTGAGGAGATGGTCGCTGCAGCCGTAGAGGGGTCGTACGGCGACGACGTGGCGCAGGCCCATCGAGGCGCGGACGAGGAGTACGGCGCTCAACGCTGCCATGCCGCTGGCGAAGGCGACCGCGCTCTCGGTGCCTTCGAGGCGGGCGAGGGCGGTCTCGAAGCGGGCGACGGTCGGGTTGCCGAGCCGTCCGTAGATCGGCGGGCCCTCCGGCTCGGCGCCGTCGCCGGCGAAGGCGTCGATACGGGCGGCCTCGCCCCGGCTGTCGTACGACGGGTAGGTGGTCGACAGATCGATCGGCGGCGCGTGCAGGCCCTGGCGCGCGAGGTCGTCGCGGCCGGCGTGCACCGCCTCGGTGGCCAGTGCTCTCGGCGTGGTGCGTGCGTGGTCGTACGCGTGCGTGCTCGCTGAGTTCATGGACGCCAGAGTGAACATCGACCGGGACACGGCGGTCGAACACCGTGTTACGTTCGAACAATGGCCGAATCCGTCGTACTCGATCCGGTGGACCTCCATCTGCTGCGGCTGTTGCAGAACGACGCCCGGACGACGTACCGGGATCTCGCGGCGCAGGTCGGGGTCGCGCCGTCGACCTGTCTGGACCGGGTGACGCGGCTGCGCCGCGCGGGCGTGATCCTCGGCCATCAACTGCGGCTGGATCCGGCCAAGCTCGGGCGTGGTCTGGAGGCGCTGCTGTCGGTGCAGGTCAGGCCGCATCGGCGGGAGCTGGTGGGGCCGTTCGTGGAGCGGATCCGGGCGCTGCCGGAGTCGCGGACCGTCTACCACCTCACCGGGCCGGACGACTATCTGGTGCATGTGGCGGTCGCGGACATGGCGGATCTGCAGCGGCTGGTCCTCGACGAGTTCACGTCACAGCGCGAGGTGGCGCGGGTGGAGACCCGGCTGATCTTCCAGCAGTGGGAGTGCGGTCCGCTGCTGCCGCCGGACGTCGAACGGCCCGTTCCCTGAACCGCCGGCCCACGCCTCGCACCCTCCGGCCCTCGCCTGCAATCCCCTGGATTCGGATCACGCCTTGAGCGGAATCCGGCCGACGTAAGGCTCATGCGCCCGTTAAGCAGCTGACGATGCCCCGCCGCCGTACCAAGATTGCCCGCATGTCTGACACCAAGAGCCCCCTGCCCCGCGAGGTCGCCGACGCGTACGTCGACGACCTCATCGCCCTCGACCCCGTGACCGGCACGTACCTGGGTGTGAAGGAGAGTTCCAGCAGGCTGCCCGATACGTCGCCGACGGGTCAGGAGGCCCGCGCGGAGCTGATCCGGACGACGCTCGCGCGGCTCGACGAGGCGGAGCGGCAGCCGGGCGCGGGCAGTGACGCCGAGCGCCGGTGCGCGCGCCTGCTGCGCGAGCGGCTGACGGCGGAGCTGGCCGTGCTCGAGGCCGACGAGGGCCTGCGCGCGGTCGGCAACATGGGCAGGCCGCCGCATAAGGTGCGCGAGGTGTTCACCATCACCCCGGCCGAGACCGAGGAGGACTGGGCGGCGATCGCGGAGCGGCTGCGCGCGGTGCCGACGGCGTACGCCGGTTACCGCGAGTCCCTCGCGCTCGGCCTGGAACGGAAGCTGTACGCGGGCCCGCGCCCGACCGCGACCTTCGTCGGCCAGCTCACCGAGTGGGCGGACACGGACGGTTCGGGGCGCGGCTGGTTCGAGGACTTCGCGTCGGCCGGCCCCGAGTCGCTGCGCGCCGAGCTGGACGAGGCCGCCCGCGCGGCGACCCGGGCCGTGGTGGAGCTGCGTGACTGGATGCGCGACGTGTACGCCCCGGCGGTAGAGGGCGCGCCGGACACGGTAGGCCGGGAGCGCTACGGCAGGCTGGTCCGCTACTTCACGGGTTCGGACCTGGATCTCGACGAGGCGTACGTGTACGGCTGGGCCGAGTTCCACCGGCTGCTCGGCGAGATGAAGGAGGAGGCCGCGAAGATCCTGCCCGGCGCCGAGACACCGTGGGTGGCGCTCGCGCACCTGGACGAGCACGGCCGGCACATCGAGGGTGTCGACGAGGTCCGCGACTGGCTGCAGTCCCTGATGGACGAGGCGATCGAGGCGCTGGACGGCACCCACTTCGACCTCGCCGAGCCGGTCCGCAAGGTCGAGTCGTGCATCGCCCCGCCCGGCGGCGCGGCGGCCCCGTACTACTCGGCCCCGACCGAGGACTTCTCCCGCCCGGGCCGCACCTGGCTGCCGACGATGGGGGCGACCCGCTTCCCGGTGTACGACCTGGTCTCCACCTGGTACCACGAGGGCGTCCCCGGTCACCACCTCCAGCTCGCGCAGTGGGTGTACGTCAAGGACGACCTCTCCCGCTACCAGGCCACGACCGGCCAGGTCAGCGCCAACGCCGAGGGCTGGGCGCTGTACGCGGAGCGGCTCATGGACGAGCTGGGCTTCCTCAAGGACGCGGAGGAACGGCTCGGGTACCTGGACGCGCAGATGATGCGTGCGGCCCGGGTCATCGTCGACATCGGCATGCACCTGGAGCTGGAGATTCCGGCGGACTCCCCCTTCCACCCGGGCGAGCGCTGGACCGTCGAGCTGGCCCAGGAGTTCTTCGGCGCCCACAGCAGCCGCCCCGCGGACTTCGTGGAGAGCGAGCTGACCCGCTATCTGACGATTCCGGGCCAGGCCATCGGCTACAAGCTCGGCGAACGCGCCTGGCTGCTGGGCCGTGAGAACGCGAAGCGGCGCCACGGTGACGCCTTCGACGCCAAGGCCTGGCACATGGCCGCGCTGTCCCAGGGGTCCCTCGGCCTGGACGACCTGGTGGACGAGCTGTCCCGGCTCTGATCCGGGGCGGCCGGGCCCACCGCCCCCTGCGGCCGGGCTCGGCCGCCGCGCCGGTTCAGTCCGTCAACCGGCTCAGTCCGTCAACCGGCTCAGTCCGTCAACCGGCTCAGTCCGTCAACCGGCTCAGTCCGTCAGAGGTCTCACCTGGACGAGGCCGAGCCATGTCTCCGGCCCGGTCGAGACATAGGCGGCGCGAACCCCGTAGTGGCCGGGGTCCAGCTCCACCCGCACATGGTCCGTCTCCCGGAAGGCGGCCCCGGGCCAGGCGGCGTCGAACAGGACGACCGGCCCCGGCACCCGCCACTCCGCCTCCGGCTCCCAGGTGGCCGCGTCGAGCGCCGCCGGGACGTCCGCGAGGAGTTCGGCCACGGAGTCGGCCGCGTACCAGCGTACGAAGGTGCCGTGCTCGGGCAGGTACGCGGTGGAGGCGGGTTCGTGGCCGAGGACCAGGGCGCGGGTGTCGCCGACCGGCAGCAGGCCGACGTGTCCGTCGATGTCACAGGCACGGTCGTAGTCGGACGACGTCTCGTCGCCGTCGGCGCCCGCCCAGAACGACAGGACCGCTTCCGGTAGCGCTATGAGCGGTCCGCCGCTCGACTCCACCCACCGCACCACATCGGGAACCACCGCCGCATCCGCGTATCCAGCCATGCCCAGAAGCTACACGGCGACCGGCGTGACCGAACTGGCCCCCCTTGCACCCTTCTTGACAGCTTGTCAGCAACCGCAGTCGTCGGCGTCCACCGGTGCGGTCAGCGGGTCGGCCTCGCGCCGTGCCGCGCCCTCCCAGGTCTCGTACGCGAAGCCCTCGCGCGCCCAGTACTCGAAGCCGCCGAGCATCTCCTTGACCTGGAAGCCGAGTTCGGCGAGGGCGAGGGCGGCGCGGGTCGCGCCGTTGCAGCCGGGGCCCCAGCAGTAGGTGACGACCGGGACGGACCTGTCGAGGAGTTGCTCGGCCTGCTCGGGGATGAGCGCGGTGGGCAGGTGGACCGCGCCCGGGATGTGGCCCTGGTCCCAGGACTCGGTGGAGCGGGAGTCGAGGACCACGAACCCGGGGTCGCCGTCGGCGGCGAGGGCGGCGGCCACGTCGGACGCGTCGGCGTGGAAGACGAGGCCGGCCCGGAAGTACGCGGCGGCCTCGGCGGGGGCCGCCGGGGCGACGCGCAGGACGGGGTTGACGGCGGACGTGGTGGTGACGCTCATGAGCTGGCCTTTCCCTCGCGGAACTCCCTTGTTTCCCTGACCAGAAATCTACGGTCGGTGATCCACTTCCAGAAGGGGCATTTCACGGTCCGGGCCTTGATCAGCCAGGGATTCCCCTGCTATTCATCGGACATGAGCATGAATTCCCCGTACGAGCCCGACGGCACCGACTGGCGCATTCTCGAAGTCCTCCAGCGCGAGGGCCGGGCCAGCTTCGCCGAGCTGGCCCGTGCCGTGTCGATGTCGGCGAGCGCCGTGACCGAGCGGGTGCGGCGGCTGGAGGAGGCGGGCGTGATCCAGGGGTACGCGGCCGTCGTGGACCCGGAGCGGCTGGGGCTGCCGATCCTGGCGTTCGTGCGGCTGCGGTACCCGACCGGCAACTACAAGCCGTTCCACGACCTCGTCGCCGTCACCCCCGAGATCCTGGAGGCGCACCACGTCACGGGCGACGACTGCTTCGTGATCAAGGTCGCCGCCCGTTCGATGCGTCACCTGGAGGAGGTGTCGGGCAAGATCGGCGCGCTGGGGTCGGTCACGACGAGCGTCGTCTACTCCTCACCGCTCCCCCGGCGGCCCCTGGGTCACTGACCTCGCTGCCGCACTACCGACCCCGTCCGCTCCTTCACGACCTCCAGCTGCGCGTGGACGCGCCGCCGCAGATCGGCGACGTGGCTGACGATGCCGACACTGCGGTCGCGTTCGCGCAGCGCGTCGAGGACGTCGAGGACCTCGTCGAGGGTCTGGTCGTCGAGGCTGCCGAACCCCTCGTCGATGAAGAGGGTGTCGAGGCGTACGCCGCCCGCCTCGTCGGTGACGACGTCGGCCAGGCCCAGGGCGAGCGCGAGGGAGGCGAAGAACGTCTCGCCGCCGGAGAGCGTGGCCGTGTCCCGCTCCCGCCCGGTCCAGGCGTCGACGACATGCAGCCCGAGCCCGCTGCGACCACGCCCGGCCCGGTCGTCGGAGTGGACGAGGGTGTAGCGGCCGGAGGACATGCGCTGGAGCCGTACGGTCGCGGCGGCGGCGACCTGTTCCAGGCGGGCGGCGAGGACGTACGCCTCCAGGCGCATCCTGCGCTCGTTGTCGGCGGAGGTGCCGGCGGCGAGCCCCGCCATCCGGGCGACGCGGTCGTACTCCTCCCGCAGCGGCGCCAGCCGGCGTACGGAGGCGCCGGCCCGCGCGGACAGCCGGTCCAGTTCGGCGCGGCGCCGCTCGGCGGCGTCCCACGCGGAGACGGTGTCCTGGAGCCGCCGGGCGGCCGCCGTGGCGTCCCGCTCGGCGGTCGAGAGGTCGGCGGGTGGCCGCTGGGCGGCGGCCGCCGTCTCGGCCTCGGCGAGCACGGCCCGCACGGTCGCCTCCTCCGACTGCCAGGCGTCGAGGCGGTGTTGGAGGTCCCGGTGGGCGGCGTCGTCGAGGACGGCGGCGGCAGCGGCCTGCGGGGTGTCGAACCCGGCGCGGAAGGCCGCGTCGGCGAGGCGGGCGTCGGCGTCCTTGAGCCGCTGCGCGGTGTCGTCGGCCGCCCGCACGGCCTCGGCGGCCTCGCTGAGGAGCGCGGCCCGCCGCTCCAGCTGGGCGGCCCGCGCGGCCACGCTCTCGGCGTCGCCCCGAGCCTGGGTCAACTCCCCTTCCAGGGCGGCCCGTTCCCGCTCCGACGCGTCCCGCCGGGTGTTGCGGGACGCGGCCCGCACCGCGGCCTCCTGCTGGGCGGCGATCCGCCGCTCACGCTCCCGTTCGGCGTGCAGCAGGGCTTCCTGTGCGGGATGCAGTCCGGAGGCACCTGCCCGCGCCTGCGCGTATCGCTCCTCCAAGTCCGCGACCAGCGAGGTGAGTTGATCCGTCGGCGCGTCACCGGCCTCGGCGCTCGCGGCGGCGTACGCCTGCCGTACGACACCCAGTCGCCGTTCCGCCTCGGCACGCTCCTCGTCGGCCCGCTGGAACGCGGTGAGCGCCTGCTCCTCCGCCTCACGGTCCACGTGCCCGGCGACCTTCCGAGCCGGCTCGGGATGTTCCGTGCCACCGCAGACGGCGCACGGCTGCCCTTCGACGAGTTCGGCGGCGAGCTCCGCCGCGATGCCCGACAGACGCTGCTCCTTGAGGTCCAGCCAGTGGGCGCGTGCCTCGACCGCCAGCTCGGCCAGCCGGAGCACGCGCGCCTGCGCGTCCTCCGTGTCGCGGCCGAGCTGGTCCCGCTGCCGGGCGGCCCCGAGCCGCTTCTCCGCGGGTTCGCGCTGCACGGCGAGCTGTTCGGCACGGGTGGCGGCCTCCTGCGCGGCCTCGATGCGGGTCCGCAGCTCCGCCCGGGTCGTCTCCCACTCAACCAGCCAGCCCTCGGCGTCCTGGAGGACGTCCTCGTCGGCCCGCTCCTCGCCGTCCAACTCCACGCGCTCGGCGATGAGTTCGGCCAGTCGCTGCTCCGCGCGCCGGGCCGACTCCAGCCCGCCCAGCTCTTCGGCGGCCTTGCGGGCGGCGGTCGCGAGCCCGGCGGCACCGGCGTCGGCGTGCGTCTGCGGCAGTCCGGCACGCGCGCGTGCCTCGGCCGCGCTCGCGCCCCGGTGCTCGGTCTCGGCCGCGTCCCGCAGCTCCAGCGCCGGAGCGACGGCCTCCGCCTTGCGGGCCCGCTCCATCCGCGCCCGGTCGTCCCGGTGGGCGTCGGCCCGCTCCTCCAGCCGCCCGGCGCGCTCCCGCGCCTCCGCGAACCGGCGTTGCAGCCGCGCCACTTCGCGTACGTCGTCCAGCGTGCGGTCGGCGGCGGCCCTCGCCGACTCGGCCGCCGCCCGCGCACAGTGGGCGATGGTGAGCCGTTCGCGGGCGGTGCTGCGGGCGACGGCGGCCCAGCCCAGCACGGCGTCGGCGAGACCCGGGTCGCCGGGTGCCAGCTCGGGCAGTTCCGGGGCGTCCCCCGCCGCCTGCTGCATCCGGTGGGCGTCGGCGAGCAGTTCCGCGTCGCCCTCGCGGACCTGGGCCTCGGTCGCCCGGCGCCGGTCGGCGAGCCGCTTCTCGACGGCGGCGAAGTGGTGGGTGTCGAAGAGACGGCCGAGCAGCCGGCCCCGCGCCTCGGCGTCGGCACGCAGGAAGCGCGCGAAGTCGCCCTGCGGCAGCAGCACGACCTGGCAGAACTGCTCCCGGCTCATCCCCAGCACCTGGGTGATCTCCTCGCCGATCTCCTGGTGGGAGCGGCTGAGGTCCTTCCAGGAAGCGGCGACCGCGTCGTACTCGCGCAGCCAGCTCTGCGCCTTGTCGACCGTGGTCCCAGGCCGGTTCCCCTTCTTGGGCCGCTCCCAGGGCGGTTGCCGGGTGATCTCCAACCGGCGTCCGGCGACGGTGAGTTCGAGGCGGACCTCGGTGCGCGTCGAAGGTGCCGCGTGGTCGCTGCGCAGGGTCATGCCCTGGCCGCTCTGCCGGGCACCCGGCACCGAGCCGTACAGCGCGTAGCAGACGGCGTCCAGAACCGAGGTCTTGCCGGCGCCGGTCGGGCCGTGCAGCAGGAAGAGCCCGGCGGCCGAGAGGTCGTCGAAGTCGACGGACTGGGCGCCGCCGAAAGGGCCGAAGGCCGTGATGTCGAGCCGGTGCAGTCTCATCGGGACCCTCCCGAACGGATCCGGCTCAGCCGGTGCGAGCGGCTCATCGGACAGCTCAGCCAGTACGAGCGGCTCATCGGACGACTCCTCCGACGTCTCGTCCGGCGGCTCATCGGAAGGCTCATCGGGAGACCTCCCGGACCGTCTCGTCGGCCCGTACGGCGTCGAACGCGTCCCTGAGGACGGTCCGTTCGTGCTCGTCGGGGCCGGTACCGCGGACATGGGCCACGAAGTCCTCGGCGATCTGCTGGTCGTCGCGGCCGGCGAGGCGCCGTGCGTAGGAGACGTCGGGGTCGCCGGGGGCACGCTCGGGGTCGAAGACGAGGCTGATCGTGTGCGGGAAGCGCTCGCACAGCCGGGCCATGGGCTCGGCGGGCCGTACCGGGTCGGTGAGCGTGGCCTCGACCCACGCCTCCTCGTGCCGGGCGAGCCCCGGTTCGGCGAGCAGATCGTCCAGCCGGCCCCGGATCCGGGCGAGCGGGCGGGGCACGGGGCAGTCGATCCGCTCGGCATCGACCGAGCCGTCGGCGCCGAGGTCCACCAGCCACATGCTCTTGCGGTGGTCGGTCTCGGAGAAGGAGTACGGCAGCGGGGAACCGGAGTAGCGCACGCGTTCGGTGATGACCTGGCTGCCGTGCAGATGGCCCAGTGCCACGTAGTCGACGCCGTCGAAGACACCGGCGGGCACGGAGGAGACCCCGCCGACGGAGATGTCCCGCTCGCTGTCGCTGGGCGCGCCGCCGGTCACGAAGGCATGGGCCAGGACGACGGAACGGGTGCCTGCCGGGCGGGTGGCCAGGTCGGCGCGTACCCGGTCCATGGCGGCGGCGAGCACCGCCTCGTGGCCCGCCTTCTCCACCCCGAACTCGTCCTTCACCAGGGCGGGTTCGAGATACGGCAGCCCGTAGAAGGCGACGTCGCCGTGGGTGTCCGGCAGGATCACCGGGGTCCCGGCCGCCGAGGCCGCCGTCCGCAGATGGATGCCCGCCCGGCCGATGAGGCCCGCGCCGACGCCGAGCCGCCGCGCCGAGTCGTGGTTTCCGGAGATCATCACCGTGGGCACGTCCAGCTCGGCCAGCCGGTGCAGGGCGTCGTCGAAGAGCTCGACCGCGGCCAGCGCCGGCACCGCCCGGTCGTACACATCCCCCGCCACGACCACCGCGTCCACGTCGCGCTCCCGCACGGTCGTGACGAGATGACCGATGAACTCGGCCTGCGCGCCGAGCATGTTCACCCGGTGGAACGCTCGACCGAGATGCCAGTCGGAAGTGTGCAGCACTCTCACGAAACCGCTCCGACCCGCACGTCTCCCCCTACGACCTCGACAACCCCGACGACCCCGACGACCCTGGCAGCGACCACGCTAACGCCTGCGCACACCTGATCCGCCACGAACCCCGGTCGACCACCGGCGATTGACGAAGAATCGCCGTAGATGCCCGAGAGGAGAAGAAGTGCGGACTTCGGTCACGCGCCCGGGGTCACGTGTCCCCGTAGGCCTCTCCCCCGAGTTCGAACCCGGCCGTGCCGGCGGTGGTGTCGGCGAGCCAGGCGCGGAAGGCGTCCACGTCGGCGTCGGGCAGTCCGATCTCGATGGTGACGGCCTCCGCGTAGCGCACGTCACGGACCTCGCGCCCGGTGGACCGCAGGTCGTTCTGCACCTTGCCGGCGCGCTGGTGGTCGACGGTCACCGTGGCCAGCCGGAAGCGCCGGCGCGTGATGCTGCCGAGCGCGTCCAGGGCTTCGCCCACGGCACCGCCGTACGCCCTGATGAGGCCGCCCGCGCCCAGTTTGACCCCGCCGTAGTACCGGGTGACTACGGCGACGACGTACCGCATGTCCCGGCGCAGCAGCATCTGCAGCATGGGGACGCCGGCGGTGCCGCCGGGTTCCCCGTCGTCGCTCGCCCGCTGGACGGCCGCGTCGGCGCCGATGACGTACGCGAAACAGTTGTGCGTGGCGTCGGCGTGCTCCTTGCGGACGGCCGCGACGAAGTCCTGGGCCTCCCGCTCGGTGGCCGCCGGGGCGAGCGCGCACAGGAACCGGGAGCGGTTGACCTCGGTCTCGTGCACGCCGGCGCGGGCGACGGTGCGGTACTCGTCCTGCATCCGGCCAGCCTATGCGCAGGCCGACGCCCGCCAGCGCGGGGCATCGTCCGAGGCTCGGTCGCCGGGATCCGGTGGCCCGAGGCCTCGTGGGCCACGGCTCGGCCGCCCGATGCCGCCCGGTCAGGCCTCCCTCTTCCCCCTGGCCACGGTCATGTCCGTCAGCAGTGCCGTGCCCGGGGCGAGCGAGGCCCAGGTCTCGCCGTGCCAGGAGAGACAGGCGATCGCCGAGGTGGGGAATTTGGTCCGTACCTCGTCCAGCGCGTCGTCGAGGGCGTCTCCGGCCAGGTCCAGCACCAGTTCCTCGAGCCCCGGGTTGTGTCCGACGAGCAGCAGCGTCCTCACGTGGTCGGGGACCTCGCGCACCACGTCGAGCAGCTCCGGCACGTCGGCCGCGTACACCCTCGCGTCGTGATGTACGAGCGGCGGCGTCCCCCACTGCGCGGAGGCCAGCTCCCAGGTCTGGCGCGCCCGTACGGCCGTGGAGCACACGGCCAGGTCGGGCAGGCAGTCCGCGTCGACGAGGGCCCGCCCGGCGGCGGGGGCGTCGCGGCGGCCGCGTGGCGCCAGGGGCCGTTCGTGGTCGGGTACGCCCACGGGCCAGGCGGACTTGGCGTGCCGCAGGACGACGAGTCTGCGCAGGGGGCCTGCTCCGGCGCGCGCGATCATGCCCATGCTCCGATCTCTCGGGTGAGCTCCAGGCCGAGGAGCCGGTCCGCGTAGGCGTACGTCTCGAACCGCGCACCGTCCGGCACGTCCTGCGCCCCCTCCACGTCCCGCAGCACGTCGAGCACCGCGAGTACGTCCAGGTCGTCCTCCCAGGCGTCACGCAGGGCCTGCCGTACGGGCTCGGGAATCGGCCTCGACGGCCGCGTCGCCCAGGCCGCCACCGCCTTGCGCCAGTGATCGAGCGCGTCGGCGGCCTCGGTCAGGGCGGCGGCGTCGAGGGTCACGGTGGACCGGCGGGGGCGGGTGAGGAGAGCGAGCCGGAGAGTGGTCCCCGACGCGGCCGACTCCTCGGGCCCGGTCACCGGGGCGACCTCGACCCTGACCTCGGCATCGGCCCCGGCACCGGAGCGGACAGCGCCGCCACCGATGCCGCCCGCGAGACCGTCGCCGTCGCCCTCGCGGTCACCGTCGCGGTTACCGTCGCCGTCACCGCCGCCCATCGACTTCCCCGAGCCGATCACGTGCAGCACCCGCTGCCCGCCCCTCGTCCCGGTGGCCTCGGTCGGCCGGATGCCGAGGTCGTCGGCGCGCTGCCGCAGCGCGGCGGGCGGGTCGGCGACCAGGAGGACGGGGCTCCCGCCCAGTTCCAGGGCACGGGCGAGGACGTCGGCGAACAGCAGGACGCGCAGGTCCGAGACGTCGTCCCTCGGCACATGGGCGTGGACCCGGGTGAGCGCCCTGCGGATCTCGGCGGGCTCGCCGGTCCGGGCGTCGGTGATACGCAGCACGGGGTGAGCGTAGGCGCGGGAACGGCCGAACGCAGTACGGAGGGCGGCATTCCGGACATCGAGCCGGACATCGAGCCGGCGCCGAGCCGCGTCGATCGCATGCGAATCAAGGTTCCGGGACCCGGGAATCGCCGAGCACCGCCCGCTGTTGCCGCAGGCAGCCCCCGCACCCGGGCGCTCCCACACGGACAGAGGAGACGGCATGTACGGCGACCCCGCCACGATCCGCAAGGTTCTGACGGAACTCGGCGACACCTGGGCCGTCGTCGGCCTGTCCGGCAACCGCGATCGCGCGGCGTACGGCGTCGCGGAGGTCCTCCAGCGCTACGGCAAGCGCGTCGTCCCGGTGCACCCCAAGGCCGAGACGGTACACGGCGAGCAGGGCTACGCCGCCCTCTCCGACATCCCCTTCCCGGTGGACGTCGTCGACGTCTTCGTCAACAGCGACCTCGCGGGGCCCGTCGCCGACGAGGCCACCCGTATCGGCGCCAAGGCGGTCTGGTTCCAACTGGGCGTGATCGACGAGGAGGCGTACCACCGGACCCGCGAGGCCGGGCTGGACATGATCATGGACCGCTGCCCGGCGATCGAGATCCCGCGTCTGGGCTGAGCGGCCCCGGCCTGTCCGACCGACGCGGACCACACGAGCCCGAAATCCACGCACACTGGCACAGCGGCCGATCCGGCGGTGTCTTGAGGTCGAATCCCTGGGAAGCGGAGGAGACACCATGACCGAGAACACCGAAGTGGTCGTGATCGGCGGCGGTTACGCCGGTGTCATGGCGGCCAACCGCCTGACGCGGCGCGACGACGTGACCGTGACCATGACCATGACCATGACCCTGATCAACCCGCGCCCGACCTTCGTCGAGCGTCTGCACCGCCGGGGTCGGCGTTCGGTCGCCGCACGGCCGGCCCGACTCGGAGTGACCGTGCAACGAACCCACCGCCCCGGCGGGGTCGAAAAGGCGGCAGCCCCTGGGGATGGGATTGGGTAGGGGCGGCGGGGGCGAGGAAAGTCCGGAACCCGGGACCTCAGTCGTGCGAGACGACCGCCACCGGCACCCCCGCATGATGAAGCACCGCGTGCGCGACCGGACCGATGTGCGCCCCCAGCGGCGAATGCCGGACATGTCGCCCGACGACAAGCAGGGAGGCTTCCCGAGACGCCTCCAGCAGGTGGTCCGCCGCCTTCCCCCGCCGCGACTCCTCCACCACCTCGACGGACGGATACTCCCGCCGCCAGGGACCCAGTACCTCGCTCAGAGCGGTGGCGTCCAGACGCCCCAGACCGGCATCGAGATCGGCCCCCAGACCGGGCCTCTCCCGCAGGCCGGAGCGGGGCGGCGGGCTCCAGTCATGGAGGATGCGCAACGCGGTCTCCCGCAGCGCCGCGGCCTCGAACGCGAATCGGATCAGCGTGTGATCCGGGTGCGCGATGTCCAGACCGAGCACGACGGGCCGGAACGGCGTCCTGGCGGCGGGAGCACCGGCCGGCCCGGGCGCGTGCTCGTCCGCGGCCCGTTCCTCGGCCCGCACGAGGACGACCGGCCGCTCGGTGTGCGCGACCACATGCAGCCCCACGGAACCCAGCAGAAAGCCGGCGATCCCACTCAGCCCACGGGAGCCGAGAACCAGCAGCTCAGCCTCTGGAGCCGCCTTCACCAGTTCCTCCGACGCCCGACCCGACAACTGCTCGACGGCGACATCGACACCCGGGTGGCGCAGCCGAATCCCGTCGGCTGCCTCACTCAGGACCTTCCCCGCACCCGTCTCACCGTGCGCACTCCGCCCCCGGCCATGCTGCGCCCTCTGGGCCGCCTGCGCCCTCTGGGCCGCCTGGGCCGCCTTGGCCGCCTGGGCCGCCTGGGCCGCCTGGGCCGCCTGGGCCGCCTGCCGGTTCTGTTCCGTCTCGGTCCCCAGCATCGGCGCCCGCCCCATCGGCTCGGGAACCGGCTCCCAGACGTTGACCAGCCGCAGCGGCAGCGCGCGGAGCCGTGCCTCCCGAGCCGCCCATTCGGCCGCGGCCAGGCTCTCGCGCGAACCGTCGATGCCCACGGTGACGGTGCGGAACATGGGGCGCACCTCCTGAGGTCGAGGTCTGTCTCCAGCATCGCCGCAGGGCGGCGGATCCGCAGGGGCGAGAATCGGACCATGCTGAGAATCGGATCCGTGGTGTTGGGCGCGTCAGACGTACGGCGGGCCGCCACATTCTGGATGGCTGCCCTCGGGTACGTGCCGCGCGAGGAGCCTGAGGACGACTGGGTCGTGCTGGTGCATCCGGAGGGAGCCGGAGCCCAGATCTCCCTCGGCCTCAGTGAGACCCCGGTGCAGGAGCGGCCCCGGGTGCATCTGGACCTCTACGCGGGGAACGCGGAGGACCAGACGGCCGAGGTCGAGCGGCTGCTGGGACTGGGAGCGCGCCGCGTCGGCTGGGACCTCTACCCGGAGGACGCCGATTTCGTCGTGCTCGCCGACACGGAGGGCAACCGCTTCTGCGTGATCGACACCGGCCGGGAGTGACCTCGGCAGCCGCAGGCGGTGACCGCCGCACACCAGCCCCCTCGCACCAGCCCCTCACACCGGCAGCAGCCGCGTCACCAACTCCCCCAGCCGCCGCGCGTTCCGGCAGGCGTGCATGTCGACTATCTCGGCATAGACATGGGCGGCGGAGTCGCCCGTCGACCACTGGCCCGGCGACTCGGGGTTCAGCCAGTGGACGCGGCGGGCACGGGCCACCACGCGCCGCAGGGCCGCCGCGTTGGGGTCGAACCCGTTGGTGCGGGCGTCACCGAGGACGATCACCGACGTACGCGGGCCCACCGCGTCGAGGTGGCGCTCGGCGAACTCGCCGAGCGCGGCCCCGTAGTCACTGCTGCCGTGCCACCCGGAGATCGCGGCCTCGGTGGCGATCCGACGGCCGAGTTCGGCGGGGTCGGCCTCACCGTTGGTGACGAGGTGGGTGACCTCGTCGACGCGGTTGACGAAGGCGTAGACCCTCACCTTGCTGAACTGGTCCCGCATCGCCTGCACCAGCAGCATCGTGAAGTTCGCGAACCCGGCGACCGATCCGGACACATCGCACAGCAGCACGATCTCCGGACGGGCGGGCCGACGCCGCCGGTAGGCAGGGCGCAGCGGCACACCTCCCGTGGACAGCGAACGCCGCAGCGTGCGCCGGATGTCGATCTGACCGCGCGCGGCTCTGCGCCGCCGGGCGGCGAGCCGGGTCGCGAGCTTGCGGGCCAACGGCTGCACGGTACGGCGTAGTTCGACGAGTTGCTCGCGGCTCGCGACGAGGAAGTCGACCTGTTCGGCGCTCGGCGCGATGCCCCGCTCGGCGATCATCTCCGCTCCCCGGCGCTCGGCGACCCGCCGCCGCGCCTCGGTACGCACCCGGTTCCGGAAGTCCTCGATACGGCGCCGGATCTCGTCGGCGTCCAGCCGATCGGTGAACCCGCCCGAACCGAGCCCGGAACCGACCCCACCCCTGGAGGCGGGACCGGATCCCGAGCCTGCGCCCTCGCCCACTCCTGAGCCGAATGCGAAACCGCCACCGAATCCCATACGGAACCCACCACCAGGCCCACCACCACCAGGCCCACCACCGGCACCCGCACCCGCACCCGCACCCGCACCGAAGAAACCAGCCTCCCCACCCGACCCCTGCGAGGCAGCCAGGATCCGCGCCAGCAGCGTCTGCGGCCGGAGGCGGTCCAGCGTCTGGTGGGCCGACCAGCCGTCCGAGCCCGGGGAGCCATAGCGGCCGAGCAGGTCGACGGCCTCACCCGCGAGTCGGGTGAGCGCGGCCGTGTCGTTCGCGGCCAGCGCCTCGGCGAGCCGGTCGCGCAGCTCGTCCCGGTCCCCGGCCGACGCACCCCGTGCTCCCGTCAACTCCCCCACACCGAGCGGGAAGTACAGCTCGAAGGCCGCGTCGAACACTGCACGCTGCCGGTCGGCGCGCAGCAGCGCCGCCGCCAGCCCTTCCCGGATCCGCTCCCGGTCGGTGAGGCCCAGCACCTCCAGCACGGCCGCCGCGTCCACGGTCTCGCCGGGCCCGATCCGAATCCCATGGCCGCGCAACGCCCGTACGAACGCGGTCAGCCGCTCGGTCAGCGGCGAGCCGGGAGCCGTGTTCGCACCACGGGCCCCGGCGCTCATACCAGCGTCAGCTTCCGCGCGGCCTTCTCGATGTCGTCCTGGTGCTTGAGGATCACGCCCAGGCTGTCCCGTACGACGGTCTCGTCGAGGGTGTCGGCGCCGAGAGCCAGCAGGGTGCGTGCCCAGTCGATGGTCTCGGCCACGGAGGGGGCCTTGCGCAGCTCCATCTCGCGGAGCGCGCCGACCACGCGGACGAGGGAGTCGGCGAGTGTGGCGTCCAGGCCCGGGACCCTGAGCCGTACGATCCGCCGCTCCAACTCGGCGTCGGGGAAGTCGAGATGGAGGAAGAGGCAGCGGCGGCGCAGGGCCTCGGAGAGCTCCCGGGTGGCGTTCGAGGTGAGGACGGTGAAGGGGCGCTGGGTGGCGGTGATCGTGCCCAGCTCCGGGACGGTGACCTGGAAGTCGCTGAGCACCTCCAGCAGCAGCCCCTCGACCTCGACGTCCGCCTTGTCGGTCTCGTCGATGAGGAGCACGGTCGGCTCGTCGCCCCGGATGGCGGTCAGCAGGGGGCGGGTGAGCAGGAACTCGTCGCTGAAGATGTCGGTGCGGGTCTCGTCCCAGGCCTCGTCCCGCCCGGCGGTGATGCGCAGCAGTTGCTTGGCGTGGTTCCACTCGTACAGGGCGCGGGACTCGTCGATGCCCTCGTAGCACTGGAGCCGGACCAGGCGGGCGGCGCCGACCCGGGCGACGGCCTTGGCCAGCTCGGTCTTGCCGACGCCCGCCGGACCTTCCACCAGCAGCGGCTTGCCGAGCCGGTCGGCCAGGAAGACGGTGGTGGCGACGGCCGTCGAGGCCAGGTACCCCGCTTCGGCGAGCCGCGCAACGACATCGTCCACGGAGGCGAAGAAGCCGGTGCCGACGATTTCCGGGCGCCCCTTCTCGCCCTTCTCGCCGTTCTCACCCTTCTCGCCGTTCTCGCCGTTCTCGCCGTTCTCGCCGTTCACGCCGTTCTCGTCGGTCATGTGACCCCTCCCCCTCACGCGGCGTGCGAGGCCGGTCCCCGACACCCGCCCTCCAAGTTACCAAGCGGTCGCTTTGGTCGTCCCGATTGACTGCCCCAGGTGCTACGCCGGCACGACCAGCCGCCCCACCAGGTCCCCCCACCCCACCTCCAGCCGGTCGAGGGACATCTCCCGCTGCCCCACCAGATGTTCGACGAGGTTGATGTCCAGATAGCCCAGCAGGGTCTGCGCCAGCAGTTCGATGTCGCCCGTCGCCCCGGCGCGGCGCAGCAGCATGCACAGGTGGCCGAGGCGGAGCTGAGCGGCCGGGCTGGTGTGACGGCGGGAGACATCCGCGCGGGCGGCGAGGTAGAGGTCGCGGTGGGCGTACTCGTGCCGGATGACGGCGGCGCCGAACGCCCGGAGCCGCTCGACGGGCGGCGCGTCGGGGCCGAGGGGCGGCGGGCCGGTCAGGAACGCGGCCTGGAGCTCCCGCTCATGGTGGTCGAGAAGCGCGACCATGAGCCCGAACCGGTCGCCGAACCGCCGGAAGACGGTGCCCTTGCCCACCTCGGCGGCGGTCGCCACGGCCTCCATGGTCAGGTTGGCGGCCCCGCAGTCCGCCGCGAGCTGGGCGGCGACCTCCAGCAGCCGGGTGCGGTTGCGGGCCGCGTCCGCGCGCAGTCGGG
The DNA here is from genome assembly GCF_042802555.1 of Streptomyces sp. NPDC057474. NCBI lineage: Bacteria > Bacillati > Actinomycetota > Actinomycetes > Kitasatosporales > Streptomycetaceae > Streptomyces > Streptomyces sp. NPDC057474. The sequence goes on from NZ_JBHVDX010000010.1 coordinate 50,002, forward strand.
GCTGGTCAGAGGTGGTCGGGGCGAGGCTCAGCAGTCCGTCGAGGGGGTCGGGTTCCTGAGGCGCCGGGAAGGGCGGCAGCGACTCTTTCATGAATGGAGCGTAACGCTCACCACAGACAAGTGGACCCCGGTCCGGATAGGTGCTACAAATTTCAACGGACCCCGGTCCGCTTAGCATTTCCCACGTGCACACCCTTGCTAGGAGTCAGCTCATGTCCGTACGCATCCTCGCGCTCGTCGGCAGCCTTCGCGCCGGTTCACACAACCGCCAGCTCGCCGAGGCCGCCGTGAAGCACGCCCCCGAGGGCGTCGAGATCGAGCTGTACGAGGGGCTGGCCGAGGTCCCGTTCTACAACGAGGACATCGACACCGAGGCCGCCCTCCCGGCCACCGCCGCGCGGCTGCGTGAGGCCGCCGGCAGCGCCGACGGCTTCCTGCTCTTCTCCCCCGAGTACAACGGCACCATCCCGGCCGTCCTGAAGAACGCCATCGACTGGCTGTCCCGCCCGTACGGCGCCGGCGCGTTCACCGGCAAGCCGGTCGCCGTGGTCGGCACCGCGTTCGGCCAGTTCGGCGGCGTGTGGGCGCAGGACGAGACCCGCAAGTCCGTCGGCATCGCCGGTGCCACGGTCCTGGAGGAGGCCAAGCTCTCCATCCCCGGCTCCGTCGTCCGCTTCGCCGAGACCCACCCGGCCGACGACGCCGAGGTCGTCGCCGGTCTCACCGAGGTCCTGAACCAGCTCACCGCCCAGGCGGGCACCGCCGCCTGAGTCGGCCTTCCGCCGTACGTCGCCGGGTTCCGGGCCATGCGCCCGGGGCCCGGCGTCGGCGTTCCGGCACCGGGGGGCCTGTCAGACGACCCCCAGCCCCTCCAGCACCACCGCGTTCGGCAGCTCCGCGAACGCCTTCCCCGGCACCAGCAGCTTGCCGCGCCGCCGCCCGCTGCCGACCAGGACGTACGGCAGGTCGACCACGGCCGAGTCCACCAGGACCGGCCACGACGCGGGCAGCCCGACGGGGGTGATGCCGCCGTACTCCATCCCGGTCTCGCCGGTGGCGGCGTCCATCGACGCGAACGAGGCCTTGCGGGCGCCGAGTTGGCGGCGGACCACGCCGTTGACGTCGACGCGGGCGGTGGAGAGCACGACACACGCGGCGAGGCTCGACTCGCCGCCCCGCTTGCCCGCGACGACCACGCAGTTCGCGGACTGTTCGAGCAGTTCCTGCCCGTAGTGCTGGACGAACACCGCGGTGTCGGCCCACCGCGGGTCCGTCTCGACGTACAGGATCTGGTCGGCGGGCACAGTGCCGGGCCAGTCGCGTACGGCGTCGGCGACCGGGCCGACGAGATCGTCGAGGCAGTCGGGGGCGGGGGTGGCGTGGTCGAAGTCTCCGATGGGTGCGTGCATGGGCCGCACGCTAACAAAGGCCCGCGGGCAGCGGGGTCGGCGTGTCAGTGCACGGCCGGCACCGACACCGTCAGCACCATCTCCGTCGGCACATCCCCCTGATTCGCGTACTCGTGGGCCGCGTTGGCCTCGAAGGTGACGCTCGACCCGGCCGGGACGCGGTACTCCGCGCCCTCGACGGTGAGGGTCAGCTCGCCCGCCGTGACATGGGCGATCTCGACCGTGCCCACGGGGTGCGGATCCGACCGGCTGCCCTCCCCCGGCATCAGCCGCCAGTTCCACATCTCCAGCGGGCCGGGCGCCTCCGTACCGGCCAGCAGCTTGCTGTAGCTGCCCGCTTCGGTGTGCCACAGCCGGACCACCTGCTCGGCCGGGACCACCCGGACCTTGGGCCCCTGCTCGTAGTCGAGCAGTGTGGTGATGCTCACCCCGAGGGCGTCGCCGATCTTGACGACGGTGCCGAGGCTGGGGTTGGTGCGGGCCTGCTCGATCTGGATGAGCATGCCGCGGCTGACTCCGGCGCGGGCCGCGAGGGTGTCCAGGGTGAACCCCCGCTCGGTGCGCCAGCGCTTGACGTTCCGCGCCAGGGACTGGGTCAGCAGGTCGAGATCCGACACATTCCGTCCAATATTCTCAATGGCAGAGTTCAACGCAGCGAACTACGGATGGGTACACCCTTCGTTCACCGAACTGTACTGCGAGGCTGATCGACGACCTCACCCTTCAGCCTGGCGAGACCCTTCGCCCTGGCGAGCGATCTGCGCTCCGGCCAACTCAACGGGCACGGGGCTGTATCGATGTGCGGCTCCGCCGCGTGGGCGCCACCAGCCACCCATCACCCGCACCCGCACCCGCCAAAGCACCACACCCCCGAGCTCCTACGCGGACTCCCCCGCCTCTTCCGCATCCCACTCGGCCAACGCCAGCAGCTGCTCCGGCGTGATCCCGTCGGGAATCGGCACAGGCGCAGGCGTTCGGATCGGCGGCTGCCACCCCTCGACCGGATCCCACCGGCGCACGACCCGCGCGGGCGCCCCGGCCACGACCGAGTGATCCGGGACCACCCCCCGCACCACCGCCCCCGCGGCGACCACCACGTTCCGCCCGATCCGCGCGCCCGGCAGGACCACCGCACCCGTACCGATCCAGCACCCCGGCCCGATCGACACCGGGTCCATACGCGGCCACTGCCTGCCGATCGGCTCGTGCGGGTCGTCGTACGAGTGGTTAGTGGACGTCACATACACATACGGCCCGAAGTAGCAGTCGCTGCCGATGGTGACGGTGGTGTCGGCGATGACATGGCTGCCCCGCCCGAGGACGACACCGTCTCCGACGCGCAGGATCGGTTCCGCGCCGAGGTCCAGGTCGGGCATCAGCCCGGCGGTCAGCGTGACCTGCTCGCCGATGATGCAGTGGGAGCCCAGATGGATCCACGGCTCACCGAAGACCGTGCCGAGCGGGAAGGCCAGCCTGGTACCGGTTCCCATCGCGCCGAAGCGGAAGCGGCCGGGCCGCTCGGCGGTCACCGACCCCGTGCGCTGCAGCCACGCCCAGCCCGCATGGACGGCGCGCTGCACGAGGCGGCCCCGCCAGGACGAGAACGTGTTCTTGCTCTTCGGCACCCGCTCACCGTACTCACCGGGCGGCACACGCATGACGTCGTACGGCTGTGATCTTCACCCCACGCGATGCGCGCCCCATGGCTTACGGTGCCGGTGAGGACTGATCACCATGGCCATCACAGGCCACCACGGTCACCACCAGGAGGCGGCGATGAACCGGCAGCGGGCCCTGATCACGACGTTCGACGGCAAGAAGCCGGATGTGGAGGAGGCCGCGTTCGTCTCCCCCACGTCGGTGGTGATCGGCGACGTGACGCTCCGGCCCGGGGCGAGCGTCTGGTACGGGGCGGTGCTGCGGGCCGAGTTCGAGCCGATCGTCATCGGCGCTGACGCCAACGTCCAGGACAACTGCACGCTGCACGTAGACCCCGGGTTCCCGGTCTCGATCGGTGAGCGGGTCTCGATCGGACACAACGCGGTGGTGCACGGGGCGACCGTCGAGGACGACTGTCTGATCGGGATGGGGGCGACTGTGCTGAACGGCGCGGTGATCGGTGCGGGGTCTCTTGTGGCCGCGCAGGCGTTGGTGCCGCAGGGGATGCGGGTGCCGCCCGGTTCGCTGGTCGCCGGGGTGCCGGCGAAGGTGAAGCGGCCGCTCACCGATGAGGAGCGTGAGTTGGTGACCTTGAACGGGACGCATTACACGGAACTGGCCAAGGCGCACCGGAAAGCGCAGGAGGAGTACGGGGCATAGCGGTCTACGGGTCGTGTGTGGCTGGTCGCACCCACGCGCCGGAGCCGCACATCGAAACAGCCCCGCGTCCCTTTGGGGCGCACCTCACTCAGCGGCGGTGACCAGTTCCCCTTCGGTCTTCTCGGCCGCTTCCGCCGCCTTCTTCGCCTTGCGCTTGATCACCAGCATCGAGGTGACGCCGATCAGGACGGCCAGGACCAGGCCCAGCCAGGAGAAGCGCTTGAGCCAGGCCTCGGCTACGACGCCGACGTAGTAGATGACGGCGGTGGTGCCGCCGGCCCAGAGGATGCCGCCGAGGACGTTGGCGACGAGGAAGCGCCAGTAGGGCATCTGGAGGACACCGGCGAGGGGGCCGGCGAAGATGCGGAGGAGGGCGATGAAGCGGCCGAAGAATACGGCCCACATACCCCACCGGTCGAAGGAGCTCTCGGCGACGGCGATGTTGCTCTCGCTGAAGTGTTTGGGGAACCTTCGATTGAGCTTGTCCAGCAGCGGGCGGCCGCCCTTGCGGCCGATGGCGTAGCCGATGGAGTCGCCGATGATCGCGCCGGCGGTGGCGCAGGCGCCGAGGACGAACGGGTCGATCTCACCGTGCTGGGAGGCCAGCAGCGCGGAGGAGACCAGGATGATCTCGCCCGGCAGCGGAATGCCCAGGCTCTCCAGGCCGATGACCAGCCCCACCAGCAGGTAGATGCTGAGCGGGGGCACTGTTTCGAGCCACTCCTGGACGTGCAAAGCCGGTTCCTCCCGTGTAGCGGATCAAGGGGGTGTTGTGAAAGTCCCGTGCTGCCCCGGCGCGTGCTCACGACGGAGCGCACGCCGGGGCAGCCTACCCGCTTACTCGGACGGCGACGGAGTCCTACAGGTTGTCCCACAGTCGGCACTGATGCTCACCGTGCACGGTGAGCACGGCGAGCATCAGTGCGTTGCCGCCCTGTGCCGCGGTCCGGAAGGCACCCGGGACGCGGCTGCGGAGACGCCCTGGGTCAGGAGTTGGGGCGCAGGGTCCAGACGACGGTCATCTCTCCGGTCACGGCGCCGTCGGCGCGCTGGATGGCGATGGCGACGGGGAACTCGGGGCGCTGTCCGGCGTCGAGTTCGGCGACGACCTCGGCGGCGGGGCGGCCCAGCGTGGCGGTGGCCGTGACGGGTCCCATCGCGAGCTTCTTGTACGCGATCTCCGCGCTGACCGCGAGCGGCACGGCACGGGAGAGCTGGTCGCCGAACGCGGCGAGCACGATCGCCCCGCTCGCCGACTCACCCAGCGTGAACATCGCGCCGGCATGCGGCCCACCGACGTGATTGTGGAACCCGCCCTGGTCCGGCAGTGCCACCACGGCCTTCTCCGGCGTGGTCTCCAGGAACTCCAGGTTCAGGGTCCTGGCCATCGGCACCGTGGCGGCGAGCATCTCGCCGATCGACATCTGGTCTGCGCTCATGCCACGATGTTACCCACGAGTAGGCAGTCCTGACCAGGGACGTCCGTGTGACCGTCGTATCGCTGCCGCTGACGTGACCAGGAGAGCGGCAGCCACCCTGGAGCACGTCGACGGCCGACGACGGCGGGACCGTACCGCGGCCGGGCGGCGAAGGTGGCGGTCGTGGGCGTACGCCAGGGCGACGCGGCGATGGCCGTGGTGGTCGCAGCCGGGGTGACCAGCTTTCCGACGGCAAGTCGACGACGTTCGCGTGCAAGAACGCCGAACGGGATTTCGTGGCCTGATCGTTCGCCGGACCCAAGGAGGTGTCCGAGGAGGCTCCGGACGCGACGACCGGCAGGGTTCGGCTGTACGACGATCCGGCGGATGGCTGACGGCCGGCGGCTGGCGGCTGGCGGCTGGCGGCCGCCGGAGGGCCGACGGAGGGCCGGGGCAAAAGTCGTCAACCTCGGGTGTTTTGGAGCCGTTCGTCCCGACTGCAAAGGCGCTTCGTGGACTCTCGTGGCACCCCGCCCCCTGGCGCATCTATGGTTGCGAGCCATGTGGCCAGGACAGCAGCAGCCGCCCGGGGGCGAGCACCAACCGCAGCAGCCGAACCCGTACCAGCAGCCGGGGTACGACCAGTCGGGACAGCCGGGACAGCCGGGATACCAACAGCCGGGGTACCAGCAGCCCAACCCCTACCAGCAGCCCGGATACCAGTCGACGGGCCAGCAGGCCCAGTACGGGCAGCAACCGCAGTGGGGCGCGCAGGCCCCCGCGGGCCCGCCGGTGCCGCCGGGCGGAGGCGGCGGCAACCGGACGAAGCTGATCGCGATCATCGCGGCCACGGCCGTCGTCGTGGCGGCCGGTGTGACGGGCTTCCTGGTCCTCGGAGGCGACGGGGACAAGGACAAGTCGGAAACCCAGTCGGCTCCCTCGGCCTCCCCGTCGCCGACCGCGTCGGAGAGCACCGAGGACAACCCGCGCGGCGAGGACGCCGGAGCGAAGCCGACCATCGCGGGCTGGAAGGTCGTCGTCAACCCCAAGTGGGGTACGGCCTTCGACGTGCCCGCCGAGTGGGACGTCCGGTCGCCCGACACCTTCATCGGCTTCGAGGACGACGAGAAGGGCGACGGGTCGGTCCTCATCGGCATGTCGGCACCCGCCATCCTCAAGGAGAAGTGGTGCACGTCCGACGACGACAAGGACGGCAACGAGGAGACGAGCTCCCTCGCCGCCGTGGGCACCAAGGGCCAGCAGGGCGCCAAGGGCACCGAGGACATCGCCCGCAATGACTCGGCGTGGTGGGTCTTCGGCGGTTACACCGACCAGAAGGCCGCCTCCAAGAAGAAGATGACCATCGGCAAGTCCAAGGCGTACACCACGACGTCGGGCGTCGAGGGCAGCGTCTCCACCACGTCCTCGAGCGGTGTCGCCAAGAAGGGCAAGTGCGACACCGACGGCAAGGCGACCACGTTCGCCTTCAAGAACTCGGCCGGCGACTACGTCTCCTGGTCCTTCTACGGCGCCAAGGACGTTGACGACGAGGTCCCGGACGCGACGGTGCAGAAGATCCTCAGCACGGTACGGCTGTACGGCGACCCGACAGGCGGCTGAGCCGACGCCTACGCCGAGGCGAAGGGGGGCAGAGGCAGGGGCAGGGCGGGATCGACGGCGTCGCGTGGGCAGCCGCACACGGGGCGCCGCCGCCCACACAGCCCCGGTGTTCGGCAACCGCCTCCCTCTGGCCCGATCAGGCCGTATCCCGTGAGGAAACGGTTTGGCAGGAGGGACCGGGGCGGCGATAGTCGGCGGGTGACGACTCCCGCCGCCTTCCGCCGCCGCTCCGCCTGGGCAGGTCGCAACTACACCCTGCTGACGACGGCCGCGGTCGTCACCGGCCTGGGCAGCAACGGCGCCCTGATCGCGGCCGCGTTCGCGGTCCTGGAGGCGGGCGGCGACGGCGGGGACGTCGGTCTGGTCGCGGCGGCGCGGACCCTGCCGCTGGTGCTGTTCCTGCTGATCGGCGGCGCGGTCGCGGACCGGATGCCCCGGCACCGGGTGATGGTCGCGGCGAACACCCTCAACTGTCTCTCCCAGGCCGTCTTCGCCGTGCTCGTGCTCACCGGCGAGGCACACCTGTGGCAGATGATGCTGCTCTCCGCGCTCGGCGGCACCGGTCAGGCGTTCTTCAACCCGGCGGCCGAGGGCATGCTGCTGTCCTCGGTCACCGCCGAGCAGGCGGGCCGGGCCTTCGCGCTGTTCCGTTTCGCGTCGCAGGGCGCGACCATGACCGGCGCGGCCCTCGGCGGCGCCATGGTCGCGGTGATCGGCCCCGGCTGGGTGCTCGCGGTGGACGCCGCCGCGTTCGCGTTCGCCGGCGCCCTGCGCGCCTTTCTCGACGTGAGCCACATACCGGAGCGCGAGCCGGGCCACGGCATGCTCGCCGATCTCCGGGACGGCTGGCGGGAGTTCACGGGCCGTACCTGGCTGTGGGCGATCGTGGTCCAGTTCTCCCTGGTGAACGCGGTCATCGTCGCCGCCGACGCGGTCTACGGCCCCCAGGTCGCCCGCGACAGCCTCGGCGGACCCGGCCCCTGGGGCCTGGCACTGGGCCTGTTCGGGGCCGGCAACGCCGTAGGAGCGCTGCTCATGACCCGCTGGAAACCGCGCCGCCTCCTCCTCGTGGGCGTCCTCTGCGTCTTCCCGTTCGCCCTGCCGTCCGCCGCGCTCGCCGTGCCGGTGCCGATCGCCGTGCTGTGCCTCGCCATGTTCGTCAGCGGTCTGTCGATCGAGGTGTTCGGCGTCTCCTGGATGACCGCGCTGCACCAGGAGATCCCCGAGGACAAGCTGTCCCGCGTCTCGGCGTACGACTGGTTCGGCTCGGTGGCGATGGTGCCGCTCGCCGCCGCGCTGGCGGGGCCGGCGGAGAGCGCCTTCGGGCGTACGGCGGCCCTGTGGGGCTGCGCCGCGCTGTGCGTCGTGGCCACGGCGGCGGTGCTGTGCGTACGGGACGTACGGAACCTGACGCGGCGCAGCATGCCGGTGGTCCTGGCCAAACCCGACGCCAAATCCGATGCCGAACCCGATGCCGAGCCTGGCTCAGCCGATACCGAAGGCCCCGTCGGGCGGCTCGGGTGACGGTACGGCGTCCTCCTCGCGGACGGGCGCGGCACGGCCGATGAAGTCGCGCAGGGCCGGGCCGTGCTCGACCCGTGCAGGGAAGGCGTCGGCGGCGGTCCGCCGGGCCAGGACGGCGACGTCGAGCGGCCGGTGGGCGGCGACCAGCACGGCGTTCCCGAAGCGTCGGCCGCGCAGCACCCCCGGCTCGGCGATCAGCACCAGTTCCTCGAACACCGTGGCGAGCGTGGCCAGTTGGGACCGTAGAAACGCGAACGGCGCGGCATCGGCCAGGTTCGCGAGATACACCCCGTCCGCGCGCAGCACCCGTTCGGCGGCCCGCGCGTACGCCACGGTCGTCAGATGCGCCGGGACCCGCGAGGCGCCGAACACATCCCCCACGAGTACGTCGGCGGAGTCCGCAGGGGCCGCTTCGAGCCATTCCCCGGCATCCGCGTCGTGCAGCGCGATCCCCGCGTCGGGGGGCAGCGGCAGCTGCTCGACGACCAGGTCCAGCAGCCCCCGGTCATACTCGACGACCTCCTGCCGGGACCCGGGCCGGGAGGCGGCCACATACCTGGGCAGCGTGAGCGCGCCCCCACCGAGATGCAGCACATCGAGCGCCCGCCCCGGCTCCGCCACCGTGTCCAGCACATGCCCGAGCCGCCGCGCGTACTCGAACTCCAGATGCGTCGGCTCGTCCAGGTCCACGTACGACTGCGGCGCCCCGTCCACGGTCAACAGCCAGGCCCGCTCCCGGTCGACGTCGGGCATGAGCTTGGCGGTGCCCTGATCGATGGCACGGGAGACGGGTATGGCTTCGTTCACTGCCCCATTGTGCCGGGTGAACCGCTTGGCCATGGGAGCGGTGCGGCGCCCCGAGAGGGGCGCGGGGGACTGCGCGACCGGCCAAGAACCGGCCCGCAGTCCCCCGCACACCCCAACCCCCTACTGAACGGCCGTCACGGTCCCCGCCCCCACGGTCCGACCGCCCTCACGAATCGCGAACCCGAGCCCCGGCTCCAACGGAACCTCCCGGCCCAGCTCCACACTCATCGTGACCCGGTCCCCGGGCCGCGCGACGGCGATCTCACCGAGATCGACATTCCCGACCACATCCGCCGTACGGATGTAGAACTGCGGCCGGTACCCGGTGGACACCGGAGTCGTACGGCCGCCCTCGCGCGCCGACAGCACATACACCTGCGCGGTGAAGTGCCGACTCGGCGCGACACTGCCGGGCGCGGCCACCACATGCCCGCGTCGGACGGCGTCCCGTCCCACCCCGCGCAGCAGCAGCGCCACGTTGTCGCCGGCCTGCGCCTCCGACATCGGCTTGCCGAAGGTCTCCAGCCCGGTGACCACGGTCTCCACCTCGGCGCCGAGCACTTCGACACGGTCGCCCACGTGGATCGTGCCCCGCTCGACGGCCCCCGTGACGACGGTCCCCCGCCCGGTGATCGTGAGGACGTTCTCCACGGACAGCAGGAACGGCGCGTCCAGATACCGCTCGGGCATCGGCACGTACGTGTCCACCGCGTCCAGCAGCGCATCGATCGACGCCGTCCACCGCGGGTCCCCTTCGAGCGCCCTGAGCCCGGAGACCCTTACGACGGGTACGGAGTCGCCGCCGTACCCGTGCGCGGTGAGCAGCTCGCGGACCTCCAGCTCGACGAGGTCGATCAACTCCTCGTCGCCCGCGTCGGCCTTGTTCAGCGCGACGACCACGTGGTTCACGCCCACCTGCCGGGCGAGCAGCACGTGCTCGGCGGTCTGCGGCATGATCCCGTCGAGCGCGGAGACGACGAGGATCGCCCCGTCGAGCTGCGCGGCCCCGGTGACCATGTTCTTGACGTAGTCGGCGTGGCCTGGCATGTCGACGTGCGCGTAGTGCCGGGTGTCGGTCTCGTACTCGACGTGCGCGATGTTGATGGTGATGCCGCGCGCCGCCTCCTCCGGGGCACGGTCGATGCGGTCGAACGGCACGAACGTGCCGGCCCCGCGCTCGGCGAGGACCTTGGTGATGGCGGCGGTCAGGGTGGTCTTGCCGTGGTCGACATGACCCATCGTGCCGATGTTGAGATGCGGTTTCGTGCGGACGTAAGCAGTCTTGGACATGGCGGTACCTCGAAGTCTCTTCAGCGGTACTGAGCGATGGCCCCGGCGCGACTACGGGCGCGGCCGGGACGGGGACCCCAAGGTCTTGCCGACCCTCCCCCTGCGGGGTCCGCCGGAATGTCCGGGAAGGGTCAGCTTCGGGCGCCGTCTGCGGCGGCCACGACGATCAGAAGGGCAGCCTTCGGGGCATCCGCGCCTGTGGCGGATGCGGCGAGAGCGAAGGCGTGCCGGAACATGGCGTCGATCATCGTCGACAAGTCGGCCCGCGTCGAATGGTTTTCGGTACGCGCGAGTTCCGAGAGGGAGCCGAAGAGAGATGCTTCACAGGACAGTGCAGGGGATGAACGGTGCCCAGGCCGGGGCCGTGTTCCGGAAGGCGCAGGCAGCACGGTGCGCGGTGCTCGTCGGGGCCCTGGGCACACCGTGCCCGACGAGCCCGTTGTTCCGCTCGCTGTGACCCCCGTGAGACGTTCCGTACGGCATACACGTACATGGGTCGGTTACCGTCGTCGAATGCTCGATGCCACCACCCGCTCTGGGGGCACCGCCACGGTCCTTCCCCGGACCACCGCCACGGAGCTCGCCGTCGCCACACCTGTCCCCGTTCCAGTCGTGCCGCTGGGACGCGCCGCCCGCTGGGGCAGAGTGCTGCTCTCGCCGTGGGCGCGGTTCTCCCTGCTCGTGGCGCTGCTCATGGGCGCCGTGTCGACCGTGCTGCTGTTCGAGCCGCAGCGGCTGCTGGCCGACGGCTGGCCGCCCCAGCTGAGCGGCGCCGCGGCGGTCGTGATGTTCGCGGTGGCGTACGGGCTGTGCACGGTCGCCTTCGTGCCCCGGCCGATCCTCAACATCGCGGCGGGCGCCCTCTTCGGCTCTCAACTGGGTCTGGCCTCGGCGCTCGCGGGCACGGTCCTCGGGGCCGGCCTCGCCTTCGGCCTCGGCCGGATCCTCGGGCAGGACGCCCTGCGCCCCCTCCTCCGCCACCGCTGGCTGAAGTCGGCGGACGGCCAGCTCAGCCGCCACGGCTTCCGCTCGATGCTGGCGGCCCGGCTGTTCCCGGGAGTGCCCTTCTGGGCGGCCAACTACTGCGCCTCCGTCTCCCGCATGGGCTGCCTCCCCTTCCTCCTCGCCACAGCCCTCGGCTCGATCCCGAACACCGCCGCGTACGCGGTGGCGGGCGCCCGAGCCTCGTCCCCGACCTCCCCTGCCTTCCTGATCGCCATGGCCTGCATCGCGATCCCGGCGCTGATCGGCGCGGCGGTGGCCTGGCGCAAGCGCCACCACTTGCGGGCCCGCTGACGCGGGATGAAGGGGACGGGCCCGAAGGGCCGCCCCCCTCAGGAGCGCGGGGAACTGCGCGACGAGTCCCCACTCACCCGCACCCGACGAACCACCCTTCCCAGCGACTTCACACCGCCTCAAGCACCATCGCGTTCGCCAGCCCACCCGCCTCGCACATGGTCTGCAGCCCAAAGCGAGCGCCGCGCTCCCGCATGGCGTGCACGAGCGTCGTCGTCAGCCGCGCCCCACTCGCCCCCAGCGGATGCCCCAGAGCGATGGCACCCCCACGGACGTTGACCTTCCCCAGGTCGGCCCCCGTCTCCTGCTGCCAGGCGAGAACAACACTGGAGAACGCCTCGTTGACCTCGAACAGGTCGATGTCGTCGAGGCCCAGCCCCGCCCTGCGGAGAACCTTCTCGGTGGCCGGTATGACACCCGTGAGCATCAGCAGCGGATCCGAACCGGTGACGGCGAAACTGTGCAGCCGGGCGAGCGGACGCAGCCCTAGCCGGGCCGCCGTCTCGCTGGACGTGATGAGGACGGCCGAGGCCCCGTCGTTGACGGGACTCGCGTTGCCCGCGGTGACGTTCCACTCGATCTGCGGGAACCGCTCGGCGAACCCGGGGTCGTGGTAGGCGGGCCCGAGCCCGGCAAGGATCTCGGGCGTGCTGCCGGGCCGTACGCACTCGTCGCGCGTCACCCCGTCCAGCGGCGCGACCTCCGCGTCGAAGAGGCCGCCCTCCCAGGCCGCCGCAGCCTTGCGGTGGGAGGACACCGCGAAGGTATCCATCCGCTCACGGCCCAGCGACCACTTCGCGGCGATCAGCTCGGCGCTGATGCCCTGCGGCACGAGTCCCTCGGGGTAGCGCGCGGCGACACCGGGCCCGAACGGGTCCGTGCCGGACGGCACGTTGGACCACATCGGCACCCGGCTCATCGACTCCACCCCGCAGGCGACGACCAGGTCGTACGCCCCCGACATGACGCCCTGGGCCGCGAAGTGCACGGCCTGCTGGGAGGAACCGCACTGCCGGTCGACCGTGGTCGCGGGCACCGTCTCCGGGAAGCCCGCCGAGAGTGCGGCGTAGCGGGTGGTGTTCATGGCCTGTTCGCCGACCTGGTCGACGGTGCCGCCGATGACGTCGTCGACGAGCGCAGGGTCGATGCCCGAGCGGTCGACGAGGGTGCGCAGGGTGTGGGCGAGGAGTTCCACGGGGTGGACATGGGCGAGGGCGCCGTTCGACTTGCCCTTGCCGATCGGGGTGCGTACGGCTTCGACGACGACTGCGTCACGCATGGTCGGGCCTCCACGACTACCAGGCGAATACCAGTGAGTAGGAAATCCAAACTCACCATAGCTCGGCGAGTTGGAAAAACAAACCCTCCCCTAGACTGGGCACATGCCCGCCTCCGGAGATCCGCGCCCCTGTTCCGTCGCCGACGCCCTGGCGATCGTCGGTGAGAAGTACTCCCTGCTGGTCCTGCGCGAGGTCTGCCTCGGCAACGGCCGCTTCGACCAGTTGGTCCGCAACATCGGGGCCCCGCGCGACGTACTGGCCACCCGCCTCAGGCGCCTGGTGGACGCGGGTGTCCTGAAGAAGCACGTCTACAGCGAGCGCCCGCAGCGCTTCGAGTACCGGCCGACCCAGGCGGGGCTCGAACTGGAGCCGGTCCTGATGACGCTCATGGCGTGGGGCGACCGCCATCTCCGGAAAGACGACGATCGCCCCATGGTGATCGAGCACATCTGCGGCAACGAACTGGTCCCGGCGGTCACCTGCACGGCCTGCGGCGCCGAGGTGCGCCACGAGGACCTCATGGCGCACCCACAGTCCCCCGGCTGGTCGGTGACGGGCCCGACGGCCGCGTAACCGCCTCCTACACGGTCACGGCTACACGGTCCCCTTGTGGACGTTGTAGACGTTCAGCCGCCCGCACATCCCGAACTTCCCGTACGCGGACGGCTCTTCGGCCCGTACGACGGCGTCGGCGAGGTGGGACACATCCCCCTGCTCCAGCCGGTCCAGCTGCTCGCCGGTGGCGGCTGCAGCCGCCCGCGCGCCCCGCTCCCAGCGCGCCCGCCACTCAGCGAGCCGCGGCCGTACGAGCGCGGCGGCGGCCCGGTGGAACGCGGCGAGCGGCTCGGGTCCGGACGCGTCGCGCAACGCCCGGTAGCCCTCCAGGGCAAGATCCCGCCGGGTCCGGGCGACACGCTCCTGCTCCTCCTCCGGCGCGTCCACCGGAATGCGGGTGGCGGCGGCGTACGTCTCCGGGTCGGTCAGGTACTCCGGCGGCAGGGTGAGGACTGCGTCACCCGCTTCCGGCAGCCCGTTGTTCTGCATGAGGACGGTGATGCGCAGGTCGTCCTCGTTGACCAGCCGGTGGATGGTGCCGGGGGTGAACCAGGCGACCGTCCCGGGCGCCAGCGGCGTGACCTCGTACCCGGAGGTCGTCAGCGTCTGCACCGCCCCGCGGCCGCCGGTGACGACGTATGCCTCCGAACAGGTCAGATGCATATGGGGCGTTCCGCCGCAGACCCCGTCGGTCGCGGGCCAGTCGTAGACGGCCAGGTGCGAGACGGCGACCCCACCGGGCAGCCCTTCGTATCCGCTCACCACGAGTGCGCCTCCAGATACTTGGCGATCTCCTCCCGCTCCCAGGCCCCGTCCGCCACGACGACCCGGTAACGGCGGGTGAGCGTGTCGCCGGGAGCCAGCTCCAGCTCCTCGAAGTAGGCCCAGGAGGGGGCGACGGCGGCGAAGGGCTCGTTGCGGACGAACCAGTGGGCCGGATGGGCGCCCTGAGCGCCCGTGTGATCGTTCTCGGGCGCGTGCGCGAAGACGAGCGTGGCGTGGCCGTCGGTGCCGTCGTGCTCGCCCGAGTAGGCCAGCCAGGGTGCCTGCTCGCCCATCAGCTCGGGCCCCTCGGAGTCGGGCCCGATGATCCGCCCGTCCCGGAAGGCCCGCGGACCGCGCCAGAACAGGCCCGTGTAGCCGGCCATCTCGCGCCCGGCGGTGGTGGGGCTGCCGAACAGCAGCGGCTCGTCCCGGCGGTTGGTGATGGCGCTCGTCCAGGTCAGCGCCCACGAGCCCGACTCGGTGTCGACGTCGTGGATCTCGATCCGGCGCTCCTCGTCGGCCCACAGCTCGCCGGTGTACGGGTGCCAGGTCAGCCGCTCGGCGATCACCACCCGCTCGCCGTCCGACTCGACGACGTCGAAGCCGGCGTGCGCCATCGAGCCGACCCGCTCCGGGATCGGCAGGTAACCCTCGCCGTGCACGTACGAGTTGCCGCCCCACAGGTTCTGGCCCGACAGGTGCGAGGCCGTCAGCTGCAGGCCCTTGTGCCAGCGGTGGTCGTTGGGCCGGAAGTCGGTGACGACGTCCCCGGCCAGCGTCCGGATCGGGTGCAGATACGGCTTCGGCGCCTCCCAGGCCGTCTCCGGCCGGTAGACGTAGCTCAACAGCTCGACGCCGGTGGTGGGTTCGGTGACCGTGATCCGGTCGCCGTGGGCGTGCACGACGCGCAGCCCGTCGTGGATGGTCATGCGGTGTTCTCCTCGGTCGCGTCGGCGGACACCTGGGCGGTTCCGGGCGCCCACCCGGGGGCGCCTCCGTGCATGGCCGTGTAGTACGGGTCCCCGGGCCCGATCTCCCCCCGCCGTACGGTCACGTCCGTGAACGCCGACTTGTAGAGGGCGGCGATCAGCTCCAGGCTCGTACGCCCGTCGGCGCCGCTGCTGCGCGGTCGCTCACCGGCGCGCATGCTCGCCACGAGTTCACGCAGCTGCGCCAGGTGCGAGCTGGGCACGTCCTCCCCGAAGTCCCGCCAGCCCGCCGCGTCCGCCTCCGGGGTACCCGGGGCGGGGGTGATGGACCAGTCGGCGTTGGAGTGGCCGTACAGGTGGGTCAGTTCGACGGTGGCGCGCTCGCAGTCGATGCGGATACGGCTGACCTCGTCGGGGCTGAGGACGCTGTTGACGACGGTGGCCAGGGCGCCGCTCTCGAAGCGCACCAGGGCCGTCGAGACGTCCTCGGTCTCCACGTCGTGGACGAGCCGCCCGGCCATGGCCCGGACCTCGCTCCACGGGCCGAGCAGATCGAGCAGCAGGTCCATCTGGTGGATGCCGTGGCCCATGGCGGGTCCGCCGCCCTCGGTCTGCCAGCGGCCGCGCCACGGCACGGCGTAGTAGGCGGTGTCGCGGTACCAAGTGGTCTGGCAGTGCGCCACGAGCGGGCGCCCGAGGCTCTGCTCGGCGATCAGCTTCCGTACGTGCTGCGAACCGGAGCCGAAGCGGTGCTGGAAGACGATCGAGGCGTACGGCCCCCCGGTCTCCGTGCCCTCCTCCGTCTCCACGGCGTCGAAGTCGGCCAGCGTCGGCACCGGCGGCTTCTCGCACCACACCCAGGCGCCGGCCCGCAGCGCGGCGATCGTCTGGTCGCGGTGCAGGGTCGGCGGGGTGCAGACGCTGACCAGGTCGGGCCGCTGCTCCGCCAGCATGCGGTCCAGATCGGTGTAGCCGTGCGGGATGCCGTGCTCCGCGCAGAACTTCGCCACCGCGTCGGCATCGATGTCGACGGCCGCGACGACCTCGGTCTCGCCCTCCTCGGCGAGCCGCGCGAGCGCGGGCAGATGCGAGCCGCCGCCGATGGCGCCGATGCCGATGATCGCGGCACGGACACGGCGGCCGGCGAGCGGGGCCGGGGGCCGGTTCGCCAGGTGGTCCGGAGTCGGGCTCGGGTCGTTGCTGGGTGTGGGCATGGACGTGATCAGCACTCCATCGAACGTGACGTCGGGCGTTGGCCAACGCCTGGTGGCGGGGGCTCCGGCGGAACGGCGACCCTCGCAACGGCAAGCGCTTTCCCTCGCCAGCAACGTATGTGCGGACATAGTGACTGGTCAACACCACGGATCCGGCCGTTCCACGCCTCGGAACGCCCTCGTTCCACCCGTCCCCCGCACGCCCTCCGCCCGGCCCCCGCCCTGCCCTGCGAAACCCCTGTGACAGCCCTGTCCCCAAGGGGCGCTAGGCTGCCCCCAGCACCTGTGATC
The DNA here is from genome assembly GCF_042802555.1 of Streptomyces sp. NPDC057474. Lineage (NCBI taxonomy): Bacteria > Bacillati > Actinomycetota > Actinomycetes > Kitasatosporales > Streptomycetaceae > Streptomyces > Streptomyces sp. NPDC057474. The sequence goes on from NZ_JBHVDX010000010.1 coordinate 66,719, forward strand.
ACCCGCCCCGCGGCGCGGCACGTCTTCCGTCGGCCCTCCACGATCAGCGCTTGGACCACGTAACTTCATGTCTTGGTTTGAATCCCTCATCCTCGGACTCGTCCAGGGGCTGACCGAATTCCTCCCCGTCTCCTCCAGCGCGCACCTGCGCCTGACCGCGGCCTTCTCCGGCTGGGAGGACCCGGGCGCGGCCTTCACCGCGATCACCCAGATCGGCACCGAGGCCGCGGTGCTCATCTATTTCCGCAAGGACATCGCCAACATCATCTCGGCGTGGTCGCGCTCGCTGTTCAACAAGGAGATGCGCGGCGACCACGACGCCCAGATGGGCTGGCTGGTGATCATCGGCTCCATCCCGATCGGTGTCCTCGGCGTGACCCTCAAGGACCAGATCGAGGGCCCCTTCCGTGATCTGCGCCTCACGGCGACCATGCTGATCGGCATGGGCATCGTCCTGGGCGTGGCGGACCGCCTGGCCGCGCGCGACGAGACCGGTGGCAAGCACCGCGCCGCCAAGGAGCGCAAGAGCCTCGAACAGCTCAGCGTCAAGGACGGCCTGATCTTCGGTCTCTGCCAGGCCATGGCCCTCATCCCCGGCGTCTCCCGCTCCGGCGCCACCATCAGCGGTGGCCTCCTCATGGGCTACAAGCGCGAGGCCGCGGCCCGCTACTCCTTCCTCCTCGCCATCCCGGCCGTGATCGCCTCGGGCGGCTACGAACTCAAGGACGCGATGGAGGGCGGCCATGTCTCCTGGGGCCCGACGATCTTCGCCACGATCATCGCGTTCTTCGTCGGCTACGCGGTCATCGCCTGGTTCATGAAGTTCATCTCCACCAAGAGCTTCATGCCGTTCGTCTGGTACCGCATCGTGCTCGGCATCGTCATCGTCGTCCTGGTGTCCATGGGCGTATTGAGCCCGCACGCGGGCGAGTCCGCGGGCTGAGCCCGGCCCGACCGGAACAGCCCGTTCCTCCCCAACTCCCTTCCGTGACCAACCACATACGGCATCCGTAGCCGACCAGTAGCGCACTGTCAGTCCTGGCGCCTACTCTTGTCCGTATGTCCCCCGATTTCCCTGCCCGTGGTTCCGTGCGGTCCGCCGCCGACTTAAACGACCAGATCCGAGCGCTGTGGCGGCATGCGGGCGGGTCGCTGTCGGCGCAGGAGCGGGCGGAGTACGAGCTGTTGGTCGTGGAGTGGGCCGCGGCGATTCGCGGAGACGTCGTCGAGGCCGCGTGAACCCTGTGGGGCGAAGCACGGGCGAGCAGGACCGCACCCCCGGCGGCCTGATCATCTTCCTCAACGGCACGTCCAGTTCGGGGAAGTCGAGCATCGCGGTGGAACTGCTCCGCATCCTCGACGAGCCGTCCTTCCACATCCCGGTCGACGCGTTCCACGCCATGCGGACACGCCAGGAGCTGCCTCCCGAACGGCTCACCACCGTGCTGCACAACACCTGGCGGGGCTACCACCGCGCGATCGCCGGCATGGCCGCCGCAGGCAACCACGTCGTCATGGACCACGTCCTGAGCGCGGAATGGCGGCTGCGGGACTGCCTCGACCTCTTCGTGCCGCAGGACGTCGTGTTCGTCGGCGTGCGCTGTCCCCGCGCCGAGCTCGAACGGCGCGAGCGGGAGCGGGGCGACCGGCCGGCGGGGCTGGCCGCGCGGCAGTCGGAGCAGGTGCACGCACACGGGCTCTACGACATCGAGTGCGACACGAGCCGGGCGGATCCACTCCAATGCGCCTCGCGCATCAAGGAGTTCCTGGCCGACCGGCCCACGCCGACCGCGTTCCAGCGGCTGCTCGACAAGCAGCACGGCTTGCGCCCACCGGCCCGCTGAGCGCGCCCCCAAAGGGTCGCGGGGAACTGCTCGAGCAACCACACACGACCCGCAGCCCGCCAACAGCTGAACAGCTGAACAGGCTGAACAGCCACGGTGCTTCACCGGCCACTCCACACCGACAGCTCCCGTTCCACACCGTCCCCTCCGCACGCCACCCCACCGCACGCAACCGGACGCGGCACCGCTGAAGCCTCACCGGCCGCCGGACACCCGCAGCACCGCGCCCGTGGTGTACGAGGCCTCCGGAGACATGAGCCAGGCGATGGCCGAGGCGATCTCGTCTGCGCGGCCGGGGCGGCGGAGAGGGACGGAGGCGGCGATGCGCTCGGGGCGTTCCGGGTCACCCATCCTCGCGTGGATCTCGGTGTCGATCACCCCGGGCGCGACCGCGTTGACACGGACGCCGTCCGGGCCGAGTTCCTTCGCGAGCCCCGTCGTCAGCGCGTCGACCGCCGCCTTGGTCGCCGCGTAGTGGACGTACTCGCCGGGGCTGCCGAGCGTGGCAGCCGCCGAGGACACGTTCACGATGACGCCGCTCCCCCGGGCCGCCATCACCTTGGCCGCCCGGCGCGAACACAGCAGCACGCCGAGGAGGTTGACCTCCACCACCCGGCGCAGGACATCCGTGTCGGTGTCCGCCAGCCTCCCGAACGGGCCCGTCACCCCGGCGTTGTTGACCAGCCCCGTCACCGGCCCGAGCCGGTCCGCCGCCGTCTCGAACAGCCGGTCCACATCAACCTCCAGCGAGGTGTCCGCCTTGACGGTGACACAGCGCGCCCCGTTCGCCCGCACCCCCGTCGCGACCCACTCGGCGGCCGCCCCGTCGTTCACGTACCCCACCACCACGTCGTGCCCGTCCGCCGCGAGCCGAAGGCAGGTCGCGGCACCGATCCCCCGGCTCCCACCCGTGACCACCGTGACCGGACGTGACATCCCAACCTCCCTGGCGACGGACATACGCGAGCGACGCCCGGCCGACGTTCGGCGACCGGGCATGGCGATCGATCATCCTACGATCGCAGCCCGGCCGCCATGTCACGTCGAGGGCAACCATTCCGGCCCCGGCGGCAACCGATGAGTGGGAAGCTCCTTCCACACGAGCCCCACACGAATCACGCTTTCTCCAGAATCACGCTTTTTCCCGAACCACGCATGGACCCGAAGGACTTGAACGTGGCAGCCCGTTCCCACCGCTCCTCCCGCCACTCCAGGCGGCGCACCGCCCTCATATCCGTCGCCGCCGTGGCGGCCGTCGGGCTCGCCGCGTCGCTCGTCGTGGCCTTCGGCCCCGACCGCGAGACCGACACCGAAGCCGCCGGGAAGGCCGGGGCCACACCCGTCGCGACCACCGCCCGGACGACCGAGCCGTCCAGGACACCGCAGCGGAAGCCCTCCAGCACGCCCTCGAAGTCCCCGTCTCCGTCGGTCTCGACGACCACCCCGTCGGCGACCCCGACCACCGAGCCCACCCGGCCGTCGCCCGCCGCCACCCGGCAGGCCGGGTCCGCCTCGGCGCAGTCGGCGGGGCGGATCCGCCCCGGGGTCGACTACGAAGGGGTCGCCACCTTCTACGACGCCGGAACGGGCGAGGGGGGCGCCTGCTCGTACGGCCCGAGCGACGACGTCATGACCGCGGCGATGAACACCACCGACTACGAGGTCTCCAAGGCCTGTGGGGCGTACGTGCGCGTCCGTGCGGCGGGCGGCGCCGCCGTCACGGTCCGGATCACCAACGAGTGCCCGGCCCCCTGCAAACCCGGTCAACTGGACCTCAGCGCACAGGCCTTCGCCAAGCTCGCCGACCCCTCACGCGGTCAGATACCGATCACCTGGAGCCTGCTGAGCCCCAGCACGTCCGACACGCTCTCGATCCGCTACAAGACCGGGTCCAGTCAGTACTGGTGTGGCATCCAGGTGATCGGTCACCGGAACCCGGTGGCACGGCTGGAGGTCCGCGACGGCAGCGGCTGGACCCGGCTGCCCCGTACCGAATACAACTACTTCCTCTCCGAGCAGGGCGGCGGGTGCGGCGGCGCGCTGAGGATCACCGACATCTACGGAGAGCGGCTGACCGTCGAAGGGCTCGCGGTACGGCCGGACGTCGTACAGCCGACCCGGGTCCAGTTCGCCGCGCGCTGACCCGCGCCACCCGCCCGCGCGCGCCGAAGGCGGCTCGCGAAGCCGATCGGCGGGACAGAGCTGCCACGCGCCCGCGGTCGGTCACCCTCCGGCCGCGGCTGAACCACACCAGCGGACCACCCGACTGCACCAAGTCACCCGCAGTCGTCGCCTGGTTGATGCTGGGTGGTATCAGGCACGCCGCCGCCACCGGCGCCGCTTCGGTTCCGCCTATCCGGGTACTCGGCGTACTCGGTCCGGCCGCCCCATTCCCGCCAGGATCCGGCCCGTGTTGCCCTCGGCGCCACCGCCCGGACCAGCTCGAGAGCGTCCTGATGCGAAGGGGTTGACACTTCCAGGACCGGCTCGGTCTGAGCGGAATCGCCCCGTTGTCCGGCCGTGATCACCACCGTCCGCGGCGATACGGATGTCGGTCCCGTCAGACGGGCTCGCCGGGGCCGTTCCGGGCCACCGAGAGGATGATCTCCCGCATCTGCTCGACATACAGCCGCATGTTCTTGTAGGCGATGTCGGTGTCCGGGTAGCGGCCGGCGAAGTACAGTCCCTCGTGGAGTCTGTTGAACCAGGCACACACCCTGTCCCCGTAGGACACTCTGACCAGGCCGTACGCCTTCAGGTCGGTCCAGCGCTCCGATCCGGGGATACGCCGGGCATCGATGAACGAGACGATCGAGTACAGGTCGGGCGACGTCGGGCGGAAGTCCGAGCCGAGCAGGCGCAGCACCCGGCCGATGGGCATGCGGGCCATCGGCCTGTTGGCCTGCACCGCGGTGCGCACCATCTCCAGGACGCACCGGAAATCGACTGCCTGCGCCGTGTGGATCTCGATCGGCGCGCCGCCCACGTACCAACCCACGGAGTCCCGCCATTCGGTCGTCGCGCGGGTGTGGAACGGCACGACTGTACGGAAGGCGGGTTCGCCGCCGATCTTGTGGACGACGAGGCTTGTGGCAGCCAGGAGGCCGACCGGAACCCCGCCGAAGGGCCGGCAGGCCTCGTCGAACGCGGCGATGTCGTCGGCGTCGACGAGCATGTCGTGCATGAGCTTCTGCGTGGGCAGAGCGCCGCCGGGATCCAGGCCGAGATCGACAGGGAAGTTCGGCAGGTCCCCGCCGCACAGATCGATGAACTCCCGCCAGCGGGCGACGATCTCGTGCGTGTCGTCGATCCGGTCCGCGTCTGCCCGCTCGATTTCGCAGAAGTCCACGTAACTGCCGACCGGTGCCCATTGAACGGGACGGCTTTCGACGGCCGCCGCGCAGAGCTCGTGGATCTCGGCGGGGATCCGTTGGATGGAGTACGCGTCGACGTTGGTGTGGTCGAAGGCCATGTACACGCTCGTGCCGTCGTCCCGGGCGATCGCCGCGTAGATGAAGTTCGGCCAGCTGAGCGCGTTCGCCGCGACGTCGAAGCGATCCTGGAGACGCTGCACGAGTCTCTCCACGTCGGAGAACTCGCCGACCACCTCGCGATGCAGTACGACGGCCTCGGCATCGAGCGTGAACCGGCGAAGTTCGTCGCCGGCCCAGCGGAAGCCGCTGCGCAGCGTCTCGTGCCGGAGGGTCCAGGTCCGCAGTGCGTCCTGCAGTACGTCGAGATCGACCATGCCGGGGATGTCGAACGCCGTGCCGAGCCAGGTCGGAACGAACAGGCCGTCCTCGCGCACCGACTTGGCCGTCCGGATGTGTGACTCCTGGACATACGCCGGTGGTCGGGAGTCTTCTGGCAGACCGGTCGCCGTCTCGATGGCCTCCTGATCGAGCGTCCACTCGATGAGGAGGCCCGGCCGGGCCTCGCAATGCTGGATGTCGGTCATTCGCACGGCAGGCATCTCCGTTCGCATGGGGTGCAGAGGGGTGGTGACTGGGGCCTGACCGTCTCGTCGCCGGCGTCAATGCGGTGCGGACCTGCCGCAACGCCCCAGCGTGCCCGCGCGTTCACACGTGCGGCCCGGCGAGAAGGAGAAGGGAAGCGGGCGGTCACCGTCGCCGCAGCGCCCTGCACAGGCCCATGAAGGCGATGACGGCACCCGCTAGGACGAGGGCGCTCACGGAAACGAACGAACGGCTGCCGGCGTCCCGGCCGGTCCCGGAGGCTCGTCGGCGGTGTGGTGGAAGCAGCGCCCGGCCGAAGACAGCCCCGAAACCGCTTCCTCTTCTGACGATCTCCTGGTGGTGGCACCAGTTGGACACCGCGTCACCGACCGCTACCGCGCAGCGAACCGGCCCTCAGCCGCGCCATCAGCCCGTCAGCCTCCGCCACAGCGCCGGGCCGCCTTTTCTCCCCCTGCGGTTGGGGGATGAAGTGCACCGCGAGCACCAGCAGGTGACGGGACAACAGCGAGACGGGGCAGGTATGGCTATCGCGCGAGCGGCACTCGTCGTCCGGGGCGGAAAGTCCGGACCGGCAGGTCGCACCAATGTTGCTGCTCGGGTGCGGACGGCGCTGTCGTCCCGGCCGGAGCCGCCCCCGCCCTTGTCGACGCGGCTGTCAGGGGTGCAGACCGTCATCGTCTCCCCGTCGGTCGGCTGCACGGAGTATGAGGTGAGACATTTGGTCCTCCCAGGGGCTTGGCAGGCCGGGTCAGGGCGCGGCCTGCCCTCGTCGCCCTACGGAATATCCTTTTTGTGGCATTCGAGAAGATATGATCACGCCCCTGCGGAGCATGCAACACGGATGCGCCGCCCAGCCGAGACATGGCAGGTTCTCGGCCGGTCGTCGGGCTTCTCCATGTACCCCCCAGCTCCACACTCCTCCGGGCCGTACGTCCATGCAGACTGCCCACGATGCCGACCGCGCTGTGGACCGGCGGTTGAACCGCCCCGAGAGACAACGGCCGTCTACCGCTTTCCAGCCAGGGGTCGTAGCATCTCGATGACATTCAGCATCGTCAACTCGACTTGCTGGCAAGCCTGTTGGGGAAGCGGCGCGGCGGTTGGGAGTGACGATGGGGGCCCGAAACCTATGGGACGAGATCCCGGCGACAGTGCCGGGCGCGGCGGCGGAGCGGCAGCTCGGCGCCGGTCAATACGCCTTTCGCACACAGACGAGTGCGGTGTCCTGGTGGGGCTCGTTCATGCTCCTTCTGGTCACCGCATTCTGCGTGATGATGGTCTTCGTCATCAGTGGTGAGAGCGAGTGGACGAACGCGATCCTCTTCATCATCCTCGGCGGATGCACCTTTCTCGGGGCGATCGCCGTTCCGCTGGCCGCACGGTTCAGACCGGTCGCATGGTGTGCCGTTTTCGCGAACGGCGTCGTCTACCAGTACGGTTCGCAGCCACCGATCGCCGGAACCTGGGACGAGATCACCGGATGCCAGCGACACGCGACGGATCACGTACGCAACGGGGTCACCATGTCGACCACGCATTCCGTGTACGTCCAGATGCCGGCCGGCAACTTCATGGTGTCGGGTGACAGGCCCGAGGCGCAGGAAGTCGGCACCCTGATCGCCAACGGCTGGGTCGCGGTTCGGAGCCGGGTCATGGAAGAGGACGCCACGGCCCGACTGGCCGAACTCGGCGAGTTGTTGCAGACCGGGGGACGAGTGGAATTCGGGCCGTTCACGGTGAGCCTGGCCGGGCTGGAGCACACGGGTACGGTCCTGGCCTGGGAGAAGATCAGCGAGGTCGATCTGATGGGGTCGACGATCCACGTACTGGTCACCGGTGAGCGCAAGCCGGCAGCGCGGGAGCCGGTCTCCAGCGTGCCGGACAGCGTCCTGTTCCTCACCGTCTCGGACGCCCTGCGGCGGGCGGCGCGGCAGACCACGTGAGTGAGAGGTCACCCTGCACGACCGGTACCCGTCAGGACTGAGCTCGTCCCGCGGACCTGTCACCGCAGAGGGGTCAGCACGTCCTCCGCCACCGGATACGGCCGCTCCACCGGCAACAAATGCGAGCGCCCGGTCCAGTTCCCCCGCACGCACACGACCGTGAACCTGCCGGGCAGCGGCGTCACGTCCTCGATCCCGACGATCCACTCGTCCGGGCCCGACCATGCTCTGTCCCAAGCCGGTCAGGACGTATCAGGGCGTAGTCGACGCGCGTGCGGCGCCTCGGCATGTCCGTGGCGCTCGATCAATCCGCCCGCGAGCAGAACCGTGCAAGGAGTCGGTCAGAACCTTGTCGCTGATGCCGCCGGTCGCGGCACGCAGCTCGCGATGCCGCACCGCGGTGGCGCGCGGCCGGGCCGCCTGTCTCCGGGCGGTACGCCTGGCAGACGGTCACCGTGTCCGCGGTGTGGCGGGCATGGACACGGAACCTGGGCTCGGTCTCTGAGGGTCGTCCACTCGCACTCACGGGGACCAGGTTCGATCACGGCCGCACCCCGAGGCCACCGAATGTCGACGGCCGGGTGCCGCGCTTCAGGGCCTGATCCCTCACGTGTCCCGTCCCCGGCCCCTGAAATATCCCCCATCTGCTCGCACGCCCCTTGGCGTGGCGCGGCTCCTGCCCCAACACTGAGCCGATGACGCAGCGCGTGGAGCTCGCGACCGTGATGGACCGACTCGCCGTCGACGGCCTGATCACCGAGTACGCGGTGGCGGTGGACGACGGCGACTGGACGACGTACCGGGACCTGTTCGCACCGGGGGGCCGCGCGGACTACCGCTCCGCCGGCGGCATCGAGGGCGACGCCGTGCAGGTCGCCGGGTGGCTGGCGCGGAGCATGGAGCTCTTCCCGATGCGGCAGCATCTGATCGTCAACCGGCGGGTGCGCTTCGGATACCTGGAGCAGGACACCGGCGACACCGCCCAGGTCCAGGCGGACTACATCAACCCGATGCGCTTCGCCGGACACGACGGCGGATCCACCGCCCCCGACTTCGTCTGCGGCGGTCGCTACACCTTCGCCCTGACCCGCACCCCCGACGGCTGGCGCCTGAACGAGGTCGTCGTCCACGAAAAGTGGCGCCGCGCCCCGGAGGACCTCACCCCCGCCCAGCACCCCTCCCCGGCCTGAGCCCGCCGCCCGGCCCTACCGCCGTTCCCCTCTGCGACGACCCACCGTTCCCTGTGCCGGAACGCCGTTCCCCAGGCGTGTGCACCCCCGACCCGACCCCCTCTTGGGACCCACTCCTCCCTTCCGGACCCGGCCCGCCCTCGCCGGCACACAGTCGCACCGCTACCGGCCCCCAATCCCCTCACCACCCCCGCCCCGCCCACGCCCCCTGTCGGAGATCGTCCCCGGCGCGCACACTGGAGAGACGCACCGGTGGGGAGGGAGGCGCTGTATGAGGACGCCGGACTGGGTCACCTCCCCATGGCGGCGGCGGGTGGCCGTCGTCGTGGCCGGGGCGCTGCCCGTGCTCGCGTTCCCGGCGCCGGGCCTGTGGTGGTTCGCGTACGCGGCGCTGGTGCCCTGGATGCTGCTGGTCCGCACGGCCCCGACCGGCCGCCGGGCGGTGCACGACGGCTGGCTCGGCGGGTTCGCGTTCATGCTGGCCATGCACCACTGGCTGCTGCCGAACCTCCATGTGTTCACCTTCGTCATCGCCGCCCTGCTGGGCGCGCTGTGGGCGCCCTGGGCATGGCTGGTGCGCCGGTTCCTGGCGGGTACGCCCTCGCCGGGGCGGGTAGCCGTCGCGCTGGTGGTCGTGCCGTCGGGCTGGCTGGCGATCGAACTCGTCCGCTCCTGGCAGGGCCTCGGCGGGCCGTGGGGTCTGCTGGGGTCCAGCCAGTGGCAGGTGGAGCCGGCACTGCGGCTGGCCTCGGTCGGCGGGGTCTGGCTGCTCAGCTTCCTGGTGGTGGCCGTCAACGTCGCGGTCACCGTTCTGGTCTCGGTACGCCGGTCCCGGGCGCCGGCGCTCGCCGGTCTCGTCGCGGCGGCCGTCGCGACCTCGGCGGTGTGGCTGTGGTCGCCGCGACCCGACGTCCGGGGCGAAGTGCGCATCGCCGTCGTACAGCCCGGTGTCACCGACGGCCCCGACAACCGGTTCGCCCGCGAGGAGGCGCTCACCCGACGCCTCGCCGGCCAGGATCTGGACCTGATCGTGTGGGGCGAGAGCAGCGTCGGCCACGACCTGGCCGACCGGCCCGACCTCGCCGACCGGATCGCCGCGCTGGCCCGTGAGACGGACACGAACGTCCTCGTGAACGTCGACGCCCGCCGCTCCGACCGCCCCGGCATCTACAAGAGTTCCGTGCTCGTCGGACCCGACGGCCCGACCGGCGATCGCTACGACAAGATGCGCCTCGTCCCGTTCGGCGAGTACATCCCGATGCGCTCACTGCTCGGCTGGGCCACCTCGGTCGGCGAGGCGGCCGGCGAGGACCGCAGGCGCGGCACCGAGCAGGTCGTCTTCGACTCCGGGAAGGGGCTGCGGATCGGCCCCATGGTCTGCTTCGAATCCGCGTTCCCGGACATGAGCCGTCATCTCGCCCGGGACGGCGCCGAGTTGCTGCTCGCACAGTCGGCGACCTCGACGTTCCAGCAGAGCTGGGCGCCCGAGCAGCACGCCTCGCTGGCCGCGCTGCGGGCCGCCGAGACCGGCCGTCCGATGGCCCACGCGACGCTCACCGGCGTCTCGGCGGTGTACGGCCCGGACGGCGAGCGCGTCGGCTCCTGGCTCGGCACGGACGAGAGCACGACGGCGGTGTACGACGTGCCGCTGGCGAGCGGTACGACGCCGTACGTCCGCTTCGGCGACTGGCCGGTGCACGCGGCACTGCTGGTACTGGTCGCGTGGGGCGCCTACGAGGGCGTACGGGCCGTGTGGATCAGGCGGACGGGTTCTCCACCGTCCGCGGCTCAGACGGCGGACCGGTCCTCCACCGCCCGCACCACCCGCTCGCACAGCTCATGAGTCGCCAGCGCGTCCCGCGCGCTGAGCACCTTGCCCGCGCGAGCGGCGTCGAGGAAGGCGAGGACGGCCTGTTCGATGCCGCGCTGCCGGGCCACCGGCACCCAGTCGCCGCGCCGCCTCACGGACGGCTGCCCCTTGTGGTCGACGACCTCGGCGAGGTTCACCACCTGCCGCTTGGTGTCCTGCCCGGAGACCTCGAGGATCTCCTCCGCCGAGCCGCTGAGCCGGTTCATGACGCCGAGCGCGGTGAACCCGGCCCCGGAGAGCTGCAGCACGACGTGGTGCAGCAGCCCGCCCTCGGTCCGGCCGCGCACAGTCACGTCCTCGACTTCCCCCGGCACCAGGAACCGCAGGGTGTCGACGACGTGGATGAAGTCGTCCAGGATCATCGTGCGCGGCAGCTCGGACAGGCCGATGCGGTTCTTCTGCATGAGGATCAGCTCGCGCGGATGGTCTGCGCACTGCGCGTACCCGGGCGCGTACCGCCGGTTGAAGCCCACGGCGAGCCCGATGTTCCGCTCCTCCGCGAGCCGTACGAGCCGTTCCGAGTCGGCGAGTTCGTACGCGAGCGGCTTGTCGACGTACGTCGGCACGCCCGCCTCGATCAGCCGCTCCACGATCTCGGGGTGGGCCCCGGTGGGCGCGTGCACGAAGGCCGCGTCGAGGTCCTGGGCCAGCAGCGAGTCGAGATCGGCGTGCCGCTGTCCCGGCGGAAGGTGGAGGCTGTCGGCGACGCGGGTGAGGGTGGCGGGCGTCCGCGTCTGCAGATGGAGTTCGAGCCCCGGTTGGGTGCCGAGCACCGGCAGATACGCCTTCTGCGCGATGTCGCCGAGCCCGATGCAGCCGACCTTCACAGGGGTCTCCCGTCCACGGTGTGGCGTCGAAATGACTCGTCGGCAGCATACGGGGGCTGCCAGGATGGCCGACATGACCAGCCAGCGCACCGAACCCTCCGTCACCGCCGACGAACGGACCATGCTCGAAGGCTGGCTCGACCACCACCGCGAGACTCTCGCGATCAAGTGCGAGGGCCTGGACGGCGCCCGGCTGAGGACCGCCTCGGTACCGCCCTCGGAACTGTCCCTGCTGGGGCTCGTACGGCACATGGCGGAGGTCGAGCGCATCTGGTTCCGCAAAGTGCTGGTGGACGACGACCAGGGGCCGATCTACTTCAGCGAGGAGGACCCGGACGGGGAGTTCCACCTCACCGAGCAGGACACCTGGGAGGAGGCGCACGGCACCTGGCAGGAGGAGATCGCGATCGCCCGGCGCAACGCCGAGGGCTTCGCCCTGGACGACGTCAGCAAGGCCGTGCACCGGCGAACGGGCGAGGCGCCGAGCCTGCGGTGGATCTACACCCACATGATCGAGGAGTACGCGCGGCACAACGGACACGCCGATCTGATCCGGGAGCGGATCGACGGGGCCACCGGGTACTGAGGGAAGACGCCCGCCCGCCGCGGACGGCCTGTCCGCGCCAGGAGTACGGCAAGCGCGAGCCGCGAGCCGGCGGCCGTGGGGCGGGGCGCGCGGCGTCGCAGGCGGGCCCGGGCGTCACCCGTGTGGGGGCATCCTCCGCCCGTTCCCTCCCCAAAACGGCCCGGACACAGCAGAGTTGCGCGCGTGCATCGACCGACCACCACCGCAACGCTCCTGGTCACCGTGGCCGTCTCGGCCCTCACCGGCTGCGTGACCGCGCACCACCCGCCCCCGTCCGAGACGTCACCCGTGCCGTCCCGGCCGTCCGAGCCCCGCCCGGACGGCACCACCGAGACACAGATCGTGCAGGCCCCGGCGCGGGAGGCGCTGGAACTGATCGGCCCACCCCGGGAACCCACCCCGAGTGCGTCCACGACATCGAAACCCGCCGCGTCGACTCCCGAAGCCGTCACACCCACGCCCGCCGCGCCCCCGCCGCCCCAGGAGGAGCGGCAGGGTCCCCCCGAGCGGCACGGACCACCGCCCGAGTCCCGGCCCCACGTCGAGATCCCGCCCCTCCCCAAGACCATCCCGACGGATCCGCCGAAGAACTCCGACGTGTGCGCACTCGGCCACAAGTACGGCGGCTGGGGCAAGGACACCCCGCAGGCGGCCATCTGCAAGGACGTTTACGGCCGTTGAAGCACCCGACGCCCCTCGGCGGGCGCGCGCTCCGGCGCGGGCACCGGATCCAGGGCAGGGCGGGCGCCCCTTGACGGCCACCCGACCCGAACGGTCATGCGCCCCATAGCGGGCACCCGACCCGGAGCGGGCGCGCAACCCGGTCCCGGCATCCGCACCCCGGGGCCGTCGTACGCCCCGGCGCGGGACACCGGGCGCACGGCGGGCGCGCAACCCGACGCGGGCGCGTGGACTGTCGCTAGGGCCGCTGTCTCGGCGGCCCCGGTGTCTCCCCTGCAGCAGGGCCCGCCTCGTCGAGCCGGGCCTCCAGCCGGACCAGGGCGGCCCGGACGGCGTCGCCGTGACCGTCTTCCCCCCGCGTGGCCAGCGCGCCCCGGGCCAGCCGCAGATGGCTGCGGGCCGCGTCGTGGCGGCCCAGCTTGGCATAGTCGGCGGCGAGGTTGAGGTGGAGCGAGGGGTAGAAGGCGCGCACCGCGAGCTCCTCGTGGTGCTCCGTGGAATGCTCCGCCGGCCGGCCGTCGGACAGTTCGTCGGCCGCCGACAACGCCCTGAGATCCCAGGCCAGTTCGGCGACCGGGTCGTCCTGGGTGTCGGCCATGTAGTGCGCCAGCGTGCAGCGGTGGAGCGGGGTGCCGCCCTCGCCGATCTCCGTCCACAGCTTCAGGAGACGGTCCCGGGCCTCCTCGCGGTCACCCCCGTGGTGCAGCATGACCGCCTGCCCGATACGGGTCATCATGGCGTCCGGCGCCACCTGCTCCTGTCGCTCCACCACCGCGTCCTCCGCACTCGTCGCCCCCTGCCCCGCCTGTCCCTCCCGACGCTAACGGCAGGTACCGGCAATCCCTGTCAGGCCGCTCCGTACGGCCGCGGGGGCGCCCCTGCAGCCGTACGGCGGGCCGTCGGACGGGCGGGCAGGCACGCGGACAAGCAGGCGAGGGCGGACGAGCGGCCGGTCAGCCGAGGTTGGGGATCGTCCAGTCGATCGCCTCGTGGCCCTGCCGGGCGACGGCCTCGTTGATCTGCGTGAACGGCTGGGAGCCGAAGAACTTCTTGGCCGACAGCGGCGAGGGGTGCGCGCCCTTCACCACGACGTGGCGCTCCTCGTCGATCAGCGGGAGCTTCTTCTGCGCGTAGTTGCCCCACAGCACGAAGACCGCCGGGTCGGGCCGGTCGGCCACCGCGCGGATCACGGCGTCGGTGAACTTCTCCCAGCCCTTGCCCTTGTGCGAGTTGGCCTCACCGGAACGGACCGTGAGGACCGCGTTGAGCAGCAGCACGCCCTGCTGGGCCCACGGCATCAGATAGCCGTTGTCCGGGATCGGGGTGCCCAGCTCGGCCTGCATCTCCTTGTAGATGTTCCGCAGGGAGGGCGGGGTCTTCACACCCGGCTGCACCGAGAAGCACAAGCCGTGGCCCTGGCCCTCGCCGTGGTACGGGTCCTGCCCGAGGATCAGCACTTTCACGCGCTCGTACGGCGTGGCGTCGAGGGCGGCGAAGACCTGCTCGCGCGGAGGGTAGACGGGACCCTTGGCTCGCTCCTCCTCGACGAACTCGGTGAGTTCCTTGAAGTAGGGCTGCTGCAGCTCGTCCCCCAGGACCCCGTGCCAGGACTCGGGCAGCATGGCGATGTCGGTCACGTCGACTTCCTCCGGTGTGCGCTCACTTCACGGCCGCGGAACACGCGGCCATGGACGGCCGCGTGAGACGCGGCCGTCGTCAGAGCACAGAACCTACAGGCGCCCACTGACAATCGGGCGCCTCCCCCACAACTACCAGCTGGTCTTCCAGGACAGGTTCCACATGACCATCATCGTCGCGGGGTCGATGACGTTCTCAAGACCGGCGATCTCCTCGTTGGCGGCCGTGTAGGCCTTCCCCTGCCACAGCGGGATCAGCCGCGCGTCGTCCACGAGGATCTGCTGGGCCTGCTCGAACTCCTCGGAGACGGCACCGCGGTCGCTCTCGGCGCGCGACTCCGGCAGCAGCTTGTCCGTGATCTTGGGGGCGTCGTACGGGGTGCCGAGCGCGTTCTGCTCGCCCACGAAGGGGGCGATGAAGTTGTCGGCGTCGTTGAAGTCGGGGTTCCAGCCACGCCCGAAGACCGGGTACTCGCCCTTCTGGTAGCCCTGCGAGTAGGTCTTCCAAGGACGGCTCTTCAGCGTGACCGAGAACAGACCGGACGCCTCCAGCTGCCGCTTCAGCTCCTCGAAGGCCGGCTTGGTCTGGGAGCCGTAACGGTCCGTGGTGTACCAGAGCGTGAGAGGAACCGTTTCGGTGATGCCCGCCTCGGCGAGGATGGACTTCGCCTTGGTCGCGCTGGGGTTGCCGTAGTCGTCGAAGAAGCCCGTCGTGTGGCCCACCAGACCCCTGGGGATCATGGAGTACAGCGGCTCGACGGTGTCCTTGTAGATGTTGTGGGCGAGCGCCGGGCGGTCGAGGACCTGGGCGACCGCCTTGCGAACCGCAGGGTTCTTCGCCCAGGTGTCCTTCGGGTTGAACACCAGGTAGCTGATCTCGGTGGTGGGGTTCTCCACGATCTGGAGCCCCTCCTCGTCGTGGTTGGCCTGGATGTCCACGATGTCCGCGGCACCGAGACCCCGGTAGATGACCGAGATGTCCTTTTTCTTGAGGGCGCTGACCATCTCGTCCGACTGCTGGAAGTACTCGATGGTGACGGCGGTGTTCTTGCGCTCAGCGAGCCCCTTGTAGTTCTCGTTGCTGACCAGCTCGGCCGTCTTGCCCTCGTCGTAGGAGGCGAGGTTGTAGGGCCCGGAGCCGTTGATCTCCCCGCCCTCGCGGAGCTTGTCCGCGGGATACTCCTCGGGGTCCACGATCGACATGGCGGGCGTGGTGAGCACGAGCGGGAAGGTCGCGTCGGGCTGGCTGAGGTGGAAGATGACCTCGCGGTCGCCCTTCGTCTGCACCCGGGACAGGGTCGTCAGCAGGCCCGCGGGACCGCCGTTGACGTTGATCTTCTTGATCCGGTCGAACGAGTACTTGACGGCCTTCGCGTCCAGCGCGTGCCCGTCCGAGAACGTCAGGCCCTCGCGGAGCGTGCAGCTGTAGACCGTGCTGGAGCTGTCCGTGAACTCGCAGCTCTCGGCGGCGTCCGGCTCGGGCTCGGACGCGCCGGGCGCGTAGCCGAGCAGGGGCTGGAAGACGTTGCGCATCAGCTCCCAGGAGCTGTCCCAGGCCGCGGCCGGGTCCAGGGTGCTCGGCATACTGGTGGTCCCCACCACGATGGGGTCCGCGTCGTCCGAGGCGTCCGAGGAGAACACACCACACCCGGTCACCATGGATATGGACGCGATCACCGCGAGTGGCGGCAAGTATCGGTTCCGGTTGAACACGCGCATGCTCCTCGAAATGCCGTACCAAGAGTGGGCGAACGATACCGCAGGCCCCGCGAGCTGCTCCCGCTCGGCTGGCAAAGCCCTTGATCAATCCGCTTGTGACGGCGTTGTCGAGCCCCTGTGAGGGGTGCGGACGGGCGCCGGAGATGTTCGATGAATCATGCACCGGCACCCGCCGTACTCTGTCAGCCCACCCCGGCGTTGAGGAAGATGCCTCCGTCGACCACGAGGGTCTGGCCGGTGATCCAGTCGGACTGCTCGGAGGTGAGGAACGCGGCGGCGCCGCCGATGTCGGAGGGCACGCCGAGCCGGCCGAGCGGGTAGGACGCCGCGGCCTCGGCCTCCCGGCCCTCGTACAGGGCCTGGGCGAACTTGGTCTTCACCACGGCGGGCGCGATCGCGTTGGCCCGCACCTTGGGCGCGTACTCGTGCGCCAGCTGCACGGTCAGGTTGATCATGGCGGCCTTGCTGATGCCGTACGCGCCGATGAACGGCGACGCGGAGACACCGGCGACGGAGGCGATGTTGACGATCGCGCCGCCGTTGTCCTTCTGCCAGGCGTGCCATGTCCGCTGGGCGAAGCCGAGGGCCGAGACGACGTTCGTCTCGAACACCTTGCGGGCCACGTTCAGGTCGAGGTCGGCGATCGGTCCGAACACCGGATTCGTACCGGCGTTGTTGACCAGGAAGTCGACGCGCCCGAAGGCCTCCATCGTGCGCTCGACGGCGAGGGCCTGGTGGGCCTCGTCGTGGGCCTTGCCCGCCACGCCGATGACGCGGTCGGCGCCGAGCTGCTCGACGGCCTCCTTGAGGGCGTCCTCGTTGCGGCCCGTGATGCACACCCGGTCGCCACGCGCGACGAGGGCCTCGGCGATGCCGTAGCCGATGCCGCGGCTGGCGCCGGTGATGAGGGCGACCTTGCCCGAAAGCTCGGGGAGTTCCACCGAAGTCATGTTCCCGATCCCCTAGTTGAGCGGTCCGCCGGCGACGTACAGCACCTGGCCGGAGACAAATCCGGTGTCCTCGCCCGTGAAGTAGGCGATGGCTCCGGCGATGTCCTCCGGCCGGCCCACCCGCTGCACGGGGATCTGGGTGGCGGCCGCGGCCTGGAACTCCTCGAAGCCCATACCCACGCGGGCGGCGGTGGCGGCGGTCATGTCGGTGACGATGAAGCCGGGAGCGACGGCGTTGGCGGTGACGCCGAACTTGCCGAGCTCGATGGCGAGGGTCTTGGTGAAACCCTGCAGACCGGCCTTGGCCGCGGAGTAGTTGGCCTGGCCCCGGTTGCCGAGCGCGGACGACGAGGACAGGTTCACGATTCGGCCGAACTTGGCCTCCACCATGTACTTCTGGACGGCCTTGGCCATCAGGAAGGCGCCGCGCAGGTGCACGTTCATGACCGTGTCCCAGTCGGACGCGCTCATCTTGAACAGCAGGTTGTCGCGGAGCACTCCCGCGTTGTTCACCAGGATGGTCGGGGCGCCCAGCTCCTCGGCGATCCGGGTGACGGCGGCCTCGACCTGGGCCTCGTCGGAGACGTCGCAGCCGACCGCGAGCGCCTTGCCGCCGGCTGCGGTGATCTTCTCCACGGTGTCCTTGCACGCGGCCTCGTCGAGGTCGATCACCGCGACGGCACGCCCCTCGGCGGCCAGTCGTACGGCGGTCGCGGCGCCGATGCCGCGCGCGCCACCCGTGACCACGGCGACACGCTGCTCAGTGGTGGACATTGCTGGTTCTCCTCGCCTTTGGAATGCGGCTCCTGCGGTGCCCCGTTCGGTGAGCGACCGCTTAGTACCTTCAGCACACGTGACGCTAGAAGTCCTGGCACCCGGTGTCAACGCTCCACCAGGTGTGATCCCTTACGTCGGCCTTTCGGCGGCCGGTCGGCGGTCCGCCATCGGCCACCGACCCGTCTCCGTCACCTCACCAGCAGAGCGAGCAGCCGCTCGGCCTCCGCCGCCGGGTCAGCGGTGAGCCCAGTGTGCACGGGTCCCGCCTGGACGACCGTGGAACGGGGCGCGACAAGCCACCGGAACCGCCGTCCGGCGTCGTCGTCGGCGGCCTGCCCGGCGGCCTCTCCCCCGGCGCACACGCCCTCCACGGCGCGCAGCGCGGCGCGTACGCCCACCACGTCCGCCCCGCGGTCCAGGGCGAGCAGCTTGGCCTCGTCGAGGTGCGTACGGGCCGCCACGAGGGCCCGGGAGCGGCTGTACACGAGTACGCCCGCGTTGAAGCACTCGCCGCGCTCGATCCGGGGCACGATCCGCAGCAGCGCGTACTCGTAGACGTCCTGCCCGGTCGCCCCGGTCCCCAGGAAGCGGTCGCTCACTTGATCCCCTCGATCTTGATCCCCTCGATGCGTTCGTGAATGCCGACGGCCCGTGCGAGCAGCGGCTCCGCGTACGCCCGCCGCAGCGCGTCCGGCGTCTCGAAGCCGGGCTCGTCCGTCAGCCAGACGTCCGGGATCTCGGCGGTCACCTCGGCGAGCAGGTCCTCGGTGACCAGGGGCGCGAGATCGGCGGCGGCTGCCGCGACATCGGGGCCGAAGCGCGCGAGGGCATGGTCGGCGGCGGCGTACGGCTTGGCGGCGGAGGTGCGGGCGCCGGGCCAGTGGTGGTGCCAGATCATGGTGGCGCCGTGGTCGATGAGCCACAGCTCGCCGTGCCACATCAGCAGGTTCGGGTTGCGCCAGGAGCGGTCGACGTTGTTGATCAGCGCGTCGAACCAGACGATCCGTCCGGCCTCCTCGGGGCTCACCTCGAAGGCGAGCGGGTCGAAGCCGATGGCGCGGGTCAGGAAGTCCATGCCCAGGTTGGTCCCGCCGCTGGACTTGATCAGCTCCTGCACCTGTTCGTCGGGCTCGCCGAGCCCCAGGACGGGGTCCAGGTCGACGGTGACGAGGCCGGGCACGCGCAGGCCCAGCCGCCGGGCCAGCTCACCGCAGACGACCTCCGCGACGAGCGTCTTGCGGCCCTGACCGGCGCCGGTGAACTTCAGGACATACGTCCCTCGGTCGTCGGCCTCGACGAGACCGGGCAACGAGCCACCTTCTCGCAACGGCGCGATGTACCGGGTCGCGCTGACTTCTTTGAGCATCGCCCCAGGTTACTGACGTGCCGGAGGCCACCGGAGGCGTCCCGTCCGCCCGCGTCGGCGACCGACAGCTTTCGGACAGCTGCTTTTGACGCCGCTGTGATCCCGGACAGGCCAAGATGTGCACCCTGCCTGAACGTTCAAGCACAGGCCCGCCGTATCCATGGGCGAAAGTGCAAAGCCCTCTCGGAAGGAACCGTCAGCATGACCAGCGAAACGACCAAACCCGCTTCGATCCCCGGCCGTCGCACCGTCATGGCAGCGGCCGGCGTGGCGGGCCTCGCCGTCGCGCTGACCGCGTGCGGGTCGGAGGACGACTCCTCGACCTCGGTCTCGTCCGGCGCCGGGGCCGGCGGCAGCGCGAGCAGCGACTCGACCGCCGAGGCCAGTAGCGGCAGCGCGAGCGGCGGCGACAGCGCGGGCGGCACGGAGATCGCCAAGACCTCGGACATCCCCGCGGGCGGCGGCAAGATCTTCGAGAGCGAGGGCGTCGTCATCACCCAGCCGGAGGCGGGCACCTACAAGGCGTTCTCCTCCGCATGCACCCACCAGGGGTGCGCCGTGAAGTCGATCTCCGACGGCGTGATCAACTGCCCCTGTCACAACAGCAACTTCTCGATCGCCGACGGCAGCGTGAAGAGCGGCCCGGCGACGAAGGCACTGCCGGCCAAGGAGGTCAGCGTCTCCGGCGAGTCGATCATGCTGGCCTAACGTTTGTCAGGTAGCGGTTCAACCGGCCCGACGTTTGTCAGGTGACCACTGTGACCCGCCAAACGTCTGTTAGGCGACCACTCCGCCGACCCAATGTTTGTCAGGTACCGGCACCCCGCCGCTCCGGCCGTACGAAACAGGCCAGCACCTCGTCCGTGGTCGCGACCGTGGCGACCAACGCGAGGGTGTGGCGGATCATCGCGGGGGTGTAGTCAGCAGGCACCCCCGCGATGGCGTCGCCGGGCACGACGACCGTGTAACCGAGGTTCACCGCGTCGAACACCGCGTTCGGCACGGCCACGTTGGCCGAGACCCCGGTGACGATCAGCGTGCGGCACCCCAGGTTCCGCAGCAGCGCGTCCACGTCGGTGCCCGCCAGCGGGGACAGCCCGTGCAGCCGCCGTACGACCAGGTCCTCCTCGGCGACCTCGATGGGCGGCGCGACGCGTACGGCCGCGGTGCCCGTCAACTGCCGTACGGACAACCGCTCGGCCGCGCGGAACAGGCGGGCGTTGCGGTTGGCGCCCCGCCCGTCCGGCCGCCGCTCAGCGAGGGCGTGCATGACCTGCACCCCGCTCTCGTGTGCCGCGGCGACCAGCCGGGCCACGTTGGCGAGTGCCCCCGACGACCGGGCCTCGCGGGCGAGTTCGGGCAGCGCGCCGTCCGGCCCGACGACACCCCGCTGGCACTCGACGGTGAGCAGAACGGTGGTGGTGGCATCGAGGAGCCCGCTCAGCTCCCGCTGCCTCTTCGACTCACTCGCGTACGACGGCATGACGTTCCCCTTGTCGCCGGCGATCGGGCGGGCGAGCGTAACGCCCCTTGCACATGGGCGGAAGACGACCGATGCTCTTCTGACGCCACGCCAGCGGAGGGAATATCGATGACCGTCACGCAGCGCCGGGGCAGGAAGATCATGATGGAGCCCGCCGAGCTGGACGAGTTCCTGAGCGCCCAGCGGACCTGCCGGGTCGCGACGGTCTCGTCCGACGGAGCCCCGCACATCAGCCCGCTCTGGTTCGTCTGGGACGGCACCTCGCTCTGGCTCTACTCGATCACCCGCAGCAAACGCTGGTCCGCGCTGCGCCACGATCCGCGCGTCGCCGTCGTGGTCGACGCGGGCGAGGAGTACGGCGAACTGCGCGGCGTCGAGTTGTCCGGCGCCGTCGAGTTCGTCGGCGAGGCGCCCCGCACGGGCGAGCCGGCCCCCGAACTCGTCGAAGTGGAGCGGCTGTTCGCCCGCAAGAACTTCGGCATCGACGACATGCCGCACGACGGCAGGCACGCCTGGCTACGGCTGACCCCGGATGCGATCGCCTCCTGGGACTTCCGCAAACTGGGATCGCCGTGACGGGCGGTTCCGTGCTCGACGGCTCCGCGAACCGACAGCGCTGCGACCGCCGAGGTCAACTTTCAGGGCCTGCCCGCCGGTTCAGCTCCCCGCCCCGCCCGCGCGCCCTGCCGCCCTCAGTGCCTCCACCGCCGCCCTGATCGACGGCCGCCGGTCGGCGTCCGCGCGCCACACCGCGTAGACGCTGCGGTGGACCCGGTGGCGCACCGGAACGGTCCGCATACCGGCCGGCATCGGGTCGCGGCCGAGCCGGGGCGCGATGCAGACGCCCAACCCGGCGGCGACCAGTGCGAGTTGGGTGTGGTGCTCACCGGCCCGGTGGGCGATGTGGGGCTCGATGCCGTTGGCGCGCAGCGTGTAGAGCAGCCATTCATGGCAGAACTCGCCCTCGGGCCAGGCGACCCACGATTCCTCCGCCAGCTCCCGCAGGTCGATCTCGTCCCGCCCGGCGAGCGGGTGGCCCTCGGGTAGCGCCACCTCCACCGGGTCGTCGAGGATCGCGGCCCTGGCGAGCCCCTCGGGCACCGGCAGCGGCTTGTTGTACCAGTCGAGGACGACGGCCAGGTCGACGTCGCCCCGGATCACCGCGTTGATCGCGAGTTCGGGTTCCAGCTCTCGCGACCGCACGCGCAGCGCCGGATGGTCGTCGCGCAGCGCGCGAAAGACGGCGGGAAACAGCCCCCGGACGGCCGTCGGGAACGCGGCCAGCCGGAGCTCGCCGACGACCTGCCCCCGCTGCGCCTCCAGGTCCGCCTGCGCCAGCTCTACCTGCGAGAGGATCCGCGCGGCGTGCTCGGCGAGCAGCCGCCCCGCATCGGTGAGGCGCACGCCTCGTCCGTTCTTGGCGAGGAGCCGCTGCCCCACCTCCCGCTCCAGCTTGGCCATCTGCTGCGAGACGGCCGAGGTCGTCACATGCAGCCCGTCGGCCGCCCCGCTGACCGAGCCGTGCCGGGCGAGGGCGTCAAGGGTGCGCAGGCGCTCCAGGTTCAACATATAAGCAATACTACGATGTTAAGCTCATCAATTCTCGCTTGTGCTACGAGATTGCTCGGCGCCATCGTTGTGGGCATGACCACCGCCGCCCCCACCCGAACTCCCGCCCCCACCCCCGAACGCCCGCGCGCCACCGTCGACTGGCGGCTGCGCTTCGCCTTCCTCTCCCTCGTCTGGGGCTTCAGCTTTCTCCTGATCAAGGTGGGCACGGAGGCGTACGCGCCCTTCCAGGTCACCTTCGGCCGGCTGCTGTTCGGCACGCTGGTCCTCGCGGCGGCGATGGCGGTGAAGCGGGAGCGGCTGCCGCGCGGCGCCCGCACCTGGGGGCACCTCACGGTGGCGGCCTTCTTCCTCAACGCGCTGCCGTTCTCGCTCTTCGCCTACGCGGAGCTGACCATCCCGTCCACGCTGGCGGGCATCTGCAACGCGACCTCACCGCTGTGGGGCATGGCCCTCTCCCTGGTCGCGCTCTCGGAGGACCGCCCGACACGGGTGCGGGTCGCCGGTCTCGGCCTCGGCTTCCTCGGTGTGCTCACCGTGCTCGGCGCCTGGCAGGGCTTCAGCGGCCTCGACGCCTCGGGCACCGTGATGGCCCTGCTGGCCTCGCTGAGCTATCCGATCGGCTGGATCTACGTCCGCCGTACCCTGGCCGGCACCACCGCGTCGCACCTCTCCCTCACCGGCGCCCAACTCCTGCTGGCCACCGTCCAACTGGCCCTCGTCACCCCGCTGTTCACGACCCTGCCGAGCAGCTTCCCGGTCCTGCCCCTGCTGGCGGTCGTCGCGCTGGGCGTCCTCGGCACGGGTGTCGCCATGCTCGTCCAGTACGGCCTCGTCTCCGCGGTCGGCCCGACGACCGCCCAGATGGTCACCTACTTCATCCCGGTCATCGCGACGGCCGCCGGCGTCGCGCTCCTCGGCGAGTCCCTGAGCTGGTCCACCCCGGTCGGCGCGGCGATCGTCCTGGCGGGCGCGGCACTGACGCAGGCAAGGCCTCGCACCTGACCGCGCACTCGTTCGCCGCGGGTACCGCACACTCGTTCGCTGTGCGTGACGTCGCCCGAGCACCGTCCGCGAGGGGCGCGGGCAGCCGTCGGCCATGAGCCCACGCGCGGCCGCCGACCGTGACGTCACACGTACCCCCCACCCACCCCCGGCCCGACCGCCGAGGCCACCGCGTCCGCCACCCTCCCGATCTCCTCCTCGGTGAGGGTGGAGACCGTGATCCGGATCCCCTGCGGGGCGCTCATCCGGAAGCGTGCCCCGGGCGCGACGGCCCAGCCGGCGTGCAGCAGCCGGGCGACCGCGCCGGTCTCGTCCGGGACCCGGATCCACACGTTCATCCCGCTGGCCCCGTGAGCCTCGACCCCGCGCCGCGCGAGGGCGCCGATCAGCGCGTCCCGTCGCCGCCCGTACGCCGCCGCCACGGCCGCGGCGTCCACCGCACCACCGGACCACAACCGCACCACGGCCCGCTGCACCAGCCGGCTCACCCAGCCCGGCCCGAGTCGCTGCCGTCCCCGTACCCGGTCGACGGTGACGGTGTCCCCGGTGAGCACCGCGAGCCGCAGGTCGGGGCCGTACGCCTTGGCGACCGACCGTACGAAGGCCCAGCTGCGGGTGACCCCGGCCAGCGGATGGAGGGGCTGGTCGACGATCCGGTAGCCGTGGTCGTCCTCGATGAGCAGGGTCTCCGGATGCGCCCTCAGCACGGCCCGCAGGGCACGCGCGCGTGCGGCGCCGACGGCCGCGCCGGTCGGGTTCTGTGCCCGGTCGGTGACGATCAGGGCCCGCGCCCCGGCCTCCAGCGCCTTTCGTACGCCGTCGGCGAGCGGCCCTTCGTCGTCGACACCGACCGGGACGACGCGCAGCCCGAGCGCCGGGACGAGGTCGAGCACGCTCCCCCACCCGGGGTCCTCGACGGCGACGGCGTCCCCGGGCTTGAGATGCACGGCCAGGACCCGTTCGATGGCGTCGAGCGACCCGGAGGTGACGGTGACCGGCCCGTCCGGCACTCCGTCGGCGTCCAGGCCGGCCCGCGCGATCCGCGCCAACTCGGGTTCCACGGCCCCCGATCCGTACAGCACCGGTTCGCGATCGCCCTGCTCGGCGGCCGCCGCGAACACCTCCGCGAGGCGCGGCAGCAACGTCGTGTCGGGATTGCCGTCGGCGAGGTCGCGCACGCCCTCCGGCACGTCCACCCGGATGTACTCGCGCCCCGTCGTCGCCGGCCGCGGCCGCACGCGGCTCCCCCGCCGCCCGGCGGTCTCGATGACCCCGCGCTCACGCAGGGTGCGATAGGCGGCCGCGACGGTATTCGGATTCACCCCCAGCCGTTCTGCCAACTCCCGCATGGGAGGCAACAGTTGACCGGGCTCCAACTCGCCCGCTCCCACCGCCCGCTCGACGCTCGCCGCAATCTCCGCGGCACGCCGCCCCGTGACCATGTATTCTCCTAGCACAAATCAGATTATGCACTAGTGCAATGGAGAGCGCAATGACGGGGACCCCGCAGTCGACGACACCACCGCCCGCCGCCTACACCCCCACCGATCGCACCGTCCCCACCCGGGCCGCGCAGAAGGCCTCGTACGACAGGGAACTGGTGCACTCGATACTCGACGAGGGGTACGTCTGCCATCTCGGCTTCGTCCGCGACGGCGCCCCGGTGGTGCTGCCCACGTTGTACGGCCGGGTCGGCGAGACGCTCTATGTGCACGGCTCGACGGGCTCGCGCCCGCTGCGCATGACGGGCCAGGCCGACCCCGGCCTCCCGGTGTGCCTGACGGTCACGCACGTGGACGCGCTGATCCTGGCCCGCTCCGGCTTCCACCACTCGATCAACTACCGCTCGGTCGTGGTGCACGGCACCGCCCACCAGGTCACCGACCCGGAGGAGCGGCGAATCGCCCTGGATGCCCTCGTCGACCACGTCGTGCCGGGCCGCTCGCAGGACTCCCGGCCCGCCAACGGCAAGGAGTTCGCGGCCACCGCCGTGATCCGCCTCGACCTGAACGAGGTCTCCGCCAAGACCCGCGTCGGCGGCGTCAACGACGAGCCCGAGGACCTCGCCCTCCCCCACTGGGCCGGTGTCGTCCCCCTCCGCAAGGGCTACGAGACCCCGATCCCGGACCCCGACCTGGCCCCCGGCACCGAACTCCCCGACTACCTCAAGGCCCTGTAATACGAAATCTCCCGGGGTGAGGCCGCGTCTCAAGGGCGAGGCGTCTGCCCGCCGGCCCACTGTGCGCGCCCCTCAAGGCGCGGGGAACTGCGCGAGCAACCAGACACGACCCGCAGTCCGTAGTCCGCAGTCCGTAGTCCGCAGTCCGCAGTCCGCAGTCCGCAGAACACGAAGCCCCTACGGCGTCATCGGCCACGCCCCGCCGACAGCTCAGGTTCAATCCCCTCGCCACCGGACGCCACCGGCCTCGGCGAGTTCTTCCCGGGCGCGGACCGCTGCGCGACGAACGCCCCGGCCAACACCACCGCCCCACCGACAATCTGCGGCGCCGACAGATGTTCACCCAGCAGCACCCACGCAAGCACGGTCGCCACGACCGCCTCGAGGCATCCCACAACCCCCGCCACCTGCGGAGAAAGCCGCCGCACAGCCACCACCCCGGTGACATACGCGAGCACCGTGGCGATGAGCACCACCCATCCGAGCAGCAACCACGCCGGAACAGCCGTACCGTCCATCCGCGCGACACCCCCGAGCACCGCCCACTCCATCCCCCACGGCCGGGCCACCACCGTGAGCACCACCGCACCCACCAGCAGACCGTAAGCGATGACCCCGAGCGGATCCGGCGCCTCCGCGCCCGCGTCGCTCCCCTGGTCGGACAGGACGAAGTACCCGGCCTGACAACAGGCCGCCCCGAGCGCGAGCAGGAGCCCCAGCGGGTCGAAGCTCAGCCCCGACCAGATCTCGACGACACAGGCGAGGCCACCGACCGCGAGGACGACCCCGACCGCCGCGGCCCGTGTCACCGGCCGCCGCTGCACGAACCGCACCCAGCCGAGGACGATGGCCGGCCCGAGGTACTCCACGAGGAGGGCGACGCCGACGGGGATGCGGGAGATCGACGCGAAGTAGAAGGCCTGCACACCGGCCACGGCGAACAGCCCGAAACCGACGAGCAGCGCGGGCCGCCGGCGCATCAGATCCCGGTGGCGCACGGCCAGCGGCAGCATCACCAGCGCGGCGCCCACGACCCGCAGCCACACCACGTGCAGCGGGTCGAGCCCCGCCTCGATGAGCGGCTTGGCCGCGGTGCCCGATCCACCGAAGGCGACCGCGGACCCGAGCGCGAGCACCAGCCCGACACCCCGCCCGCGTTGCCCCTGACTCCCCTGAGACGTATGCACCGGCACATGATGACAGCCGACGACAGGAGCGTCACCACCGATGACACCTGTCTCACCGACTGGACCCCAGGTGCACGCGGATCAACGGCCTCCGTCCCCGCCCCCCACGTACCCGTCGACCCGGCCCTCGCCCGTCCTCGCGATCCGCCGCGCCACCACTGCCACATCGACACCCACGTTGCCCAGCACCTCCACGGCCCGCGACCCGGTGGCCGCGACCAGCACCGCGAGCAGATCGACACCGTGGGCCGACCCTTGCCCCCGCCGCACGGCACGGTCGTACGCCTGCGTCATCGCCCGGGCCGCCACCGGCGACCAGCCGGGTGTGCCCGGCGCCCCCGGGACGACGCCGGCGTCCTCGACACCGATCTGCCAGCGCAGTCCGTAGCCGATGCTGCGCTGCACCAGATAGCCGAGCAGCCGGGCGACCTGCGGGCCGTCGAAGACGACGCGGGCCTCGGGGTCGGACTCCACGAGCGAGTGCAGCAGGTGAGCCGTGTCGATCTGCCGATCCCCGTCACGGAGGGCCCGTCTGCGCGCACC
>NZ_JBHVDX010000011.1:0-72092 GCF_042802555.1 Streptomyces sp. NPDC057474
CGCCTGCTGCGGTTGCTCTTACTTCCCACCTGGCACTACTTCCTCTGGAACTCACGTCCCAGTCTCCAGGTGTCCACGATCAAGGGGAAGGTTCAGAATACTGCAAGGGCCGCGAACCTCCCCGTTCCACGCGTGTGGCCCGACGCCAACGACAACCTGGTCACCATCGCGGGAGGCAGCGGGTGGGCCGTGGTCGACGAGGCTCCCGGACGGGTGAACCCCTCGGCGATGACGGTCCCCCTCGCCGAGCACATCGGCGTCGTCATGGGACGCATGCACCGTGCGCTCGCCGCGTACCCGTTGCCCGGGCGCGTGCAGCAGACCCGCTGGCGGGCCGAGCCCGTCGAGGACGCTGTTGCGAAATGTGACACCGTGATGACCAGAGCCACGCGCCAAGGCCACGACGGTCTCGACCAACTGCGCGTCGACCTCGACCAGCGGCGTGAGGACCTGCGCGCCCACGTCCACCTGTTGCGGGAACACCTGCCCGCGACGCTGGTGGAACAGGCGCTGCATGCGGATCTCAGCCGCACCAACCTGATCACCCTCGCCGATGCCGTCACCGGCGTCATCGACTTCCGCTGCGCCAACGCTATGCCAGCCTGGGAGTTGGGGCGGACGGCTTTCGACCCGCGCACCGTCGCCACCAGTACCGAGTGGGGGGCTTGCGCACTGGCGATGGCCAGGGCCTACCGCTCGGAGCACCCCAGTCTCCCGATGCGGGAGGTGCGGGCATGCGCCCGGATCGCGCTGCTGTACATGCTGTTCAGCTTCTACGGCGCCACCACCGCCGAGTACGACCTGCCGCTCAGTGACCGCGGTGCCGTCGAGCGCCCTGGGCTGTCCGGAAACGGCCCGAACCAGAAAACGGCCCCTCCGGGATCACTCGACGGCTGTCGGGCCGTCGGGATCGAGTGTGGTTGAGGTGACCGGAAAGGGAGCTGCGGAGATCGCGGATCGGTGACCTGTTCGGGAGTCACGCCCGCCGTGGCTATGCCCATCCGTGCGCGCTGACGTTCCTACAGCTTGACTGTGGGAACGGGCGCAGCACACGACCAGGCGGCACCCCGGACGCGCTGTTGCGGCGGCGTCGCCATGGTTGCGGGGTCGCGGAGCCGGGGCTCCGAGCGGGACTTGAGATCAGCTGCGGCTTCCGGGCGGGACTTGAGATCAGCTGCGGCTGTCGGTGAGGTCTGCCAGGAGCGCGGTGATCACGCGGTCGGTGGAGGCGGCCATGTCGACCGAGTCGGGGGCGAGCAGCCACTGGATCTGGAGGCCGTCCATGACGGCGATGATCGCGTTGGCCGCGTCTTCGATGTTCACGTCCGTCCGGATCTCGCCGAGTTCGCACGCTTCGGCGAGGGCCTCGGTGACGAAGACGCGCAGTCCGGTGTAGCGGTCGCGGAAATAGTCCTGCGCGGGGTGGCCTTCGGTGACGCTCTCCGCCGACAGGACGGCGTACAGGCGGACGATGCCTTCTCGGTCGGCGTTACGGCGGGCCGTGTCGACCAGGTGACGCAGAAAGGTCAGGCCCCGAGGGCGTTCACTGCCGAGCTGTTCGATGTCGGTTTCGTCGCGCAGGGCGAGGACGCTGGTGAGCAGCTGGGCCTTGGAACGGAAGTAGTGCAGGACGCCGGCCTGGGTGACTCCCGCACGGTCGGCGATCTCCTGCAGGGAGGCGTTGTTGTAGCCGCGGGCCGCGAACGTGTCCATGGCGATCTTGAGGATCTCCTGCCGCCGCTGCTGGGCTTTGAGGCTCTTCCCCGCGCGGGGCTGGCGTTCGCCGTTCGGCCTGCTCTCGGTCACCGTGCGGAGTTTACGGGGCTGTCGATCAGTGGTCACGTTCACATCAAACCCGGGAAAGAACTTACGCACAAGCACTTACTAAGTACTTAGTAAGTGTGCTTTCCTGCTCCCGTTCCGCCTGCTTCGTGCCGCACCGCGGCCTGGAAGGACGAGCATGAGCTGCCCTGCCCTCCCCGATGACACCGAGCTGTCCGACCGCATCCGGACCCTGGACCTGGAGTCCAAGGTCCGGCTGCTGACAGGCATGAGCCTGTGGAGACTCCCGGCCGAGCCCCGCCTCGGTCTGTCGGCGGTGACGATGTCGGACGGCCCGCAGGGAGTACGCGGGACCGGCGACGACCCGGCCGAAACCGGTCTGCTGGCCCCGGCGCCGAGCGCGCTCGCGGCCACCTGGGACACCGAACTCGCCGAGCGGCTGGGGAACCTGTTCGCGACGGAGGCGCGCCGCAAGGGCGTCGACGTCGTCCTCGGCCCGGTGGTGAACCTCCAGCGCACCCCGGTCGCCGGACGGCACTTCGAGTACTTCTCCGAGGACCCCTTGCTCACCGGCACCCTGGCCGCCGCCCTCGTACGCGGTCTGCAGAACCGGGGCGTGAGCGCGTGCCTGAAGCACTTCGTGGCCAACGACTCCGAGACCGACCGCACCCGCTACCGCTCCCGGCTCGACGAGCGCACCCTGCGCGAGGTCTACCTGGCTCCGTTCGAGCAGGTCATCGCCGAGGCCGAGCCCTGGAGCGTGATGGCCGCCTACTCGGGTGTCGACGACGGCACCGAGTCGGCGCCGATGACCGAGAACGCCCGGCTGTTGCGCGAGGTGCTGAAGGAGGAGTGGGGTTTCTCCGGGCCCGTCGTCAGCGACTGGGCCGCCACCGGCTCGACCGTGGCCTCGGCGGTCGGCGGCCTCGACCTGGCGATGCCCGGACCCGAGCCCCTGTGGGGCCGCCCCCTCGCGGAGGCCGTCCGTGCGGGCGAGGTGGACGAGCGGCTCATCGACGACAAGGTGCTGCGGCTGTTGCGCCTGGCCCGGCACACCGGCCGGCTGGGCGAACCCGGACAGAACCCGGAGGCGCCCGCCGTCCTGACGGGGCCCACGCAGGAGGAGTTCCGACTCCTGCGGGAGGTCGCGGCCCGGGGGATGGTGCTGCTGCGCAACCAGGGCGAGCTGCTGCCGTTGGCACTGGGCGGCCGCCGCGAGCAGGCGGACCTGTCGCCGGCGCCGGAGGGCAGCCGTGACGAGGCAGACCTGCCGCCGACGCCGTCGCCGGAAGGCATCCGCAGCGTCGCGCTGATCGGCCCCAACGCCGTGGCGCCCTACCTCCAGGGCGGCGGCAGCGCCTTCGTCCCGGCGGTGCGCACGGTGTCGTTCGAGGACGGGCTGCGTGCCGCGCTCCCCAAGGACGTGCACCTGTCCGTGCACCGGGGCGGCGACTCCCGCCTGCGCCCGCCCTACCTCACCGACGCGCTGCTCACCGACCCCGACACCGGCACCGTCGGCGTGTACGCCGACCACCTCGACGCCGACGGTCATCGCGTCGGCGGCCGGATACGCCCCTCCGGTGACTGGAGCGGATACAGCGACTTCGGACCGGAGACGCACCGCGTGGTGCTCCGGACCGTACTGACCCTCACCGAGCCGGGCACGCACCGCCTGGAGATCGGGTGCGTCGGCCGCTACAGGGTGACCGTGGACGGCGAGGAGGTCCTCTCCGGGGATGACGACCGGGGCGTGGAGCTGATCCTCGACTCCACGCACAACAACCCGACCCTGCGGAGCATCGACCTGGAGGTGGGGCAGCACCCGCGCCGGCTCTCCCTCGGTGTCGACCTCACCGTGGTCGAGCCCGGCGGCTACGACCGCTTCGTCACCGCCCAGCTGCGCCACGCCCCGCCCGGGTCCACGCCGTATGAGGAGATCGCCGAGGCCGCCTCCGCGGCGCAGGCGGCCGATGTGGCCGTGGTCGTGGTGGGCACCAACGAGGAGGTCGAGTCCGAGGGCTGGGACCGCACCGGCCTCGACCTGCCCGGCCACCAGAACGACCTGGTCCGCAAGGTGCTCGCCGCCAACCCGCGCACGATCGTCGTCGTCAACGCCGGCGCCCCCGTGCTGCTGCCCTGGGCCGACGAGGCGCCTGCCCTGCTGTGGGCGTGGCTGCCGGGCCAGGAGGCCGGGCACGCCCTGGCCGATGTACTGCTGGGCCGCATCGAGCCGTCCGGCCGGCTGCCCTGGACTCTGCCCGCCCGCGCGGAGGACGTCCCCGTACCCGACGCCGTGCCCCGCGACGGTGTCGTGGACTACGACGAAGGCGTCCACATCGGCCACCGGGCCTGGGACAGGGGCGGTCTCGTCCCGGCCTTCCCGTTCGGTCACGGGCTTGGCTGGACCCGGTGGACCTACGAGTCCGTGGCCGTCTCACAATCGTCCGTCTCCACCGATCTGCCCAGCCCCGCAGGTGGAGACGGGCTCAACCTGACCGTGGAACTGACCAACACCGGGCCCCGGGCCGGTGGCGAGGTCGTCCAGGTCTATCTGGAGCCGCCCCACGACGGCATCGACCGTCCGGTGCGCCTGCTCGCCGGCTTCGCGACCGTCCGGGCGGCAGTAGGTGCCCGTACCACCGCCGACCTGCGCGTGCCCGCCCGCGCCTTCCAGGTCTGGGACGCCGACACGGGCGGCTGGCGCACCCCTCCCGGCCGCTACCGGCTGCACGTCGGGCGCTCCAGCCGTGATCTACGCCTCACGGCGGAGGTGACCGTCGACGACAGCGGGTTCCACGCCGCACGCTGACCCACCCGGCTTCACCAGGCACCACCAGCCACCCCTTGACCTCGCCACCCCCTGCTTCGCCTGTTCAACCGCAAGGAGCCGCACCATGAGAACCACCCGTCACACCACCAGAACCCTCCGGATAGCCTGCGCCACCGTCGCGGCCGCCCTGCTGGCCACCGGCTGCGGCCGGAGCGACGACTCCTCGACCGCCGACGCCCCTACGCAGATCAGCAGTGGCAAGGCCAAGGGCAAGCTGGTCATGTGGTCCATGGGCGACAAGGCCGACAAGCCCCTGCAGGAGCTGGCGAAGAAGTTCGAGCAGCAGAACCCGGACGTGTCGGTCCGGATCACCGCCGTGCCGTGGGACGCCGCGCACGAGAAGCTCACCACCTCGATCGCCGGCGGCAACACCCCCGACATGTCGCTGATCGGCTCCACGTGGATGGCCGAGATGGCCTCCATGAACGGCTTCCAGGCCACCCCGGCCTCGTTCGAGTCGTCGGCGTTCTTCCCCGGCCAGTGGGACACCACGAAGTACAAGGACACCTCCTACGGCGTCCCCTTCACGGCCGACACCTCGGTGATCTACTACCGCACCGACATCACCACGAAGGCGGGCATCAAGGGTGCCCCCGCCGCCGACTGGGACGGCTACCTCAAGGACCTCAAGGCCATCCAGGCCGCCGCGGGCAAGGCGAACCCCAAGCTGCGCCACGCCACCCAGCTGCAGACCGGCTTCAACTCCTGGCTGTTCTGGCTGCCGCTGGTGTGGCAGCAGGGCGGTGACATCTACGACGCCGGGACCAAGAAGTTCACCTTCGATTCACCCGAGGTCACCAAGGCCCTGGAGACCTACGGCGACATCTTCAAGGACGGCCTGTCGCCGAACGACAAGACCGACTCCGGCCAGAACTTCCAGAACGGGCTGATCGGCACCGTGCAGCAGGGCGCCAGCACCGGCGGCAACCTGCACCTGAACGCTCCCGAGCTGGACAGCAAGTGGAAGACCATGCCCCTGCCGCAGGGCGAGCAGGCCGCCGGTCTGGCCGGCGGCAGCGACCTGGCGGTCTTCAAGGACGCCAAGAACGCGGACGCGGCGTGGAAGTTCGTCCAGTTCCTCACCGACGCCAAGAACCTCGCCGAGTACGCGGACGCCACCGGCAACCTCCCCGCCGTCGTCCAGTCCTGGTCGGAGGGGAAGCTGAGCGAGAACGAGGACATGGAGGCCTTCGAAACCCAGCTGAAGGTCACCAAGGCCCCGCCGGCCATCACGACCTGGCAGCAGGTCGCCGACACCATCGACAGCGAGCTGGAGAAGCTCGCATACGGCAAGGCCACCGTCGCCGAGACGCAGAAAACCCTGCAGTCCAAGGCCACCAGCATCGGCACCGGCCGCTGAACCGCCCCCGCAGCATCCCTCGTACGGACGGATGACAACCATGCCCACGAGCACCATCGCCGGGCAGGGCACCAAGGAAGGCGACGCCGCCGGCCCGCAGCCGGCGGCCCGCCGCAACTCTTTGCCACGGCGCACCGCGCAAGGCCGCCAGACCCGCGCCGCGTGGAGCCTCGCCGCCCCGTTCCTCGCCCTGTTCCTCGCCTTCATGCTGCTGCCGGTCGCCTGGTCGATGCTGATGAGCCTGACCGACACCAAGAGCGCCGACCTGCGCACCCCGCTGAGCGTGTCGTTCACCGGCTTCGGCAACTACGTACGGCTCTTCCAGGACCCGCAGTTCTTCACGGCCCTTCAGAACACCGCCGTGTTCGTCCTGATCGGCCTGCCCCTGACCCTGGCCGCCGGGCTCGCCGCGGCGGTCGCCCTCGACCGCGGCATCCGCCGCTTCCGGGCCGTCTTCCGGGTCGGCTTCTACCTGCCGGTGATCACCAGCGTGGTGGCGGTCGCCGTGGTGTGGAAAACCCTCTTCGAACCCCAGGCGGGCCTGGTGAACACCGTCCTGGCCTGGTTCGGGATCGACGGCCCGGCCTGGCTGGCCGACACCCGCTTCGCGCTGCCCGTCATGATCCTCATGGCCGTGTGGCGCAACCTCGGCACCGTCATGATCATCATGCTGGCGGGCCTGCAGTCCGTGCCCCACTCCCTGATGGAGGCGGCCGAACTCGACGGCGCTGGGCCCTGGCAGCGGTTCTGGCGGGTCACCTTCCCCCTCCTGCGCCCGGCCCTCCTCCTCACCGCCGTGACCACCGGCATCGGCTACCTGCAGTTCTTCGACGAGCCGTTCGTCATGACCGACGGCGGCCCGCTGGACTCCACCCTGTCGGCCACGCTGTACGCCTACAAACAGTTCGGCAACGGCAACTACGACATGGCATCGGCGGCCGGCTACGTCGTCTTCGTCCTGATCATCGCTCTGACCGTGCTGCAGTTCCGCGTACTGCGGGACAAGGACTGATGCCCCATGACCACCACACTCACCTCCGCCCCCACGCAGTCATCGGCCGTTGACACGGTCCTGCGGCGCCGCCGCATCCGCCGGGAGTGGGGCCGGCCCTGGCTCTACCTGCCGCTCACCGGCCTGCTGCTGCTCATGGTCACGCCGTTCCTGTGGATGCTCTCCGGGTCGTTCAAGCCCGAGGCCGACATCCGCAAGATCCCACCGGACCTGGTCCCCACCCGCCCCACGCTCGCCAACTACCGGGAACTGCTCGGCACGCTGGACTTCACGAGCATGTTCGCCAACTCCGTGATCGTGGCCCTGGCCGTCACCGCCGGGAACCTGCTCTTCTGCTCCATGCTCGGGTACGCCCTGGCCAAGCTGGAGTTCCGCGGCAAGCGCGCCGTGTTCACGCTGGTCATCGCGACCCTCATGGTGCCGGGCCTGGTCACCTTCGTACCGCTGTACGTCTTGGTGTCCAACATGCAGCTGACCGGTTCCCTGCTCGGGTTGATCCTGCCGTTCCTGGCCACCCCCTTCGGGGTGTTCCTGATGCGGCAGTTCATCTCCACCCTGCCCGACGAGCTGATCGACGCCGCCCGTGTCGACGGCTGCCGTGAGCTGGCCATCTTCTGGAAGATCGTCCTGCCGCTGACCAGACCGGCCCTCGCCACCCTCGGGATCATCACCTTCCTGGGCTCCTGGAACAACTTCCTGTGGCCGCTGGTCGTGGCCCAGAACGAGAGCCAGTACACCCTCCCCGTCGGCCTCGCCCTGGCCAGCAGCGGACAGGACTTCACCCGCTTCGGCATCCTGCTCGCCGGCTCCGTCGTCGTCCTGCTCCCGGTGACCATCGTCTTCCTGCTCTTCCAGCGCCACTTCGTCGCCGGTATCGCCACCACCGGCCTGAAGTGACCTCAGCTCCGGCGCCCTTACCGGGCCCCCACGCGCCGGTTTCGTATCACCCACGTCATGCACGCGAGCCGCCGTGCACGGCCGTCATGCCCGCCCGCAAGGAGCCGCACCATGAGAACCGCCACCCGGCAACGGCGCCGGACCGCCCTGGCAGCCGCCGCGACCCTGATCGCCACGCTTCCCGTCCTCCCGGCAGCTGCCCCGGCCTCGGCCAACGGCGCGTCCGGTAAGGCGTCGGTCTGGCTCACCGACCTGTCCACCGACACCCACCTGGCCAAGCAGCCGTCCGTGACTTGGAAGACGGGACGCGCACCGTCCGGCTCATCCGGCTCGACGATCACTGTGGACACCACCCGCGCGTACCAGCCGATGACTGGCTTCGGCGCCTCGTTCACCGACTCCTCCGCCTGGCTGATCGGCACCAAGCTAGACAAGACACAGCGCGCCGCACTGATGCGCGACCTCTTCAGCCGCCGCGACGGCATCGGCCTGAACGTCCTGCGCCAGCCCATGGGCGCCAGCGACTTCACCGTGAGCGGCAACTACTCCTACGACGACCTGCCCGCCGGCCGGACCGACCCCGAGCTGACGCAGTTCACCGTCGACCACGACCGCTCGTACACCATCCCCCTGCTCAAGCAGGCCCGCAGCCTCAACCCGCAGCTGGCCGTCATGGCCACCCCGTGGAGCCCGCCGGGCTGGATGAAGACCAGCGATTCGATGATCGGCGGCCGGCTGAAGGTGGACGCCTACCAGCCGTACGCCGACTACTTCGCGAAGTTCCTCAAGGCGTACGCGACGGCTGGCGTCCCGGTCCGCTACGTCACCCCGCAGAACGAGCCGCTGCACGAACCGTCGACCTACCCAGGCATGTACCTGCCCGCCGACCAGCAGAAGACCTTCGTCACCGACTACCTCGGCCCGACCCTGAAGAAACAGGGATTGTCCACCGCCATCCTGGGCTACGACCACAACTGGGACGTCACCAGCTACCCCGAGTCGCTGTACGCCGACCCGGCCACGGCCCGGAACGTCGCCGGTACGGCCTGGCACTGCTATGCCGGCGCCGAGTTCGTCCTGAACCAGACGGCCGTCCACAACGACTACCCCAACAAGTCCGCCTTCCAGACCGAGTGCTCCGGCGGCAACTGGGAGGGCGACGAGAGCGGCGCCTTCGCCGGCGTCATGGACAACGTCATCAACGGCCCCCGGAACTGGGCCCAGAGCATCGTCCGCTGGAACATCGCCCTGGATGCCGACGGCGGCCCCAGGAACAACGGATGCGAAGGCTGCCGCCCGGTGGTGACCGTCGCGCAGAACGCCGACGGCAAGTGGTCGTACACCCCGACGGCCGACTACTGGGGACTCGCCCAGGCCAGCAAGTTCGTCCAGCCCGGCGCCCGCCGAGTCGCCTCCAGCACGCTCGGTAAGGGCAGCGTCGAGGACGTCGCCTTCACCAACCCTGACGGCTCCACCGCGCTGGTCACCTACAACTCCGCCACCACCGACCGCACTTTCACGGTCCGCTGGGGCAAGCGTCACTTCACCTACACCCTGGCGGCGGGAGCAGCGGCGACCTTCAGCTGGAACGGCCAGCAGAGCGGCAACACCGCCCCGGCAGCCATCGGCTCCGTCGACATCCCCTTCCGCAACCCCGACGGCAGCCAGGCTCTGATCAC
Organism: Streptomyces sp. NPDC057474; assembly: GCF_042802555.1. Taxonomy (NCBI): domain Bacteria; kingdom Bacillati; phylum Actinomycetota; class Actinomycetes; order Kitasatosporales; family Streptomycetaceae; genus Streptomyces; species Streptomyces sp. NPDC057474. Next base: position 9,561 of record NZ_JBHVDX010000011.1, read on the forward strand.
CTACGACAACGAGCTCCTCGCCCGGCAGCCCCAGGTCCGCCTCGGCGACCGGTGGCTCGGCTACACCCTGCCCACCGGCGCCTCCCTCACCCCGTCCACGGGTGAAGCGCCCCTGGCCCGCGAGGGCTGGCAGGCAACAGCCTCCGCGAGCAGCTCGGACGACCCGCCCACCCAGGCCCTCGACGGCGACGCGGCCACGCGCTGGAGCTCCGGCCACGGCATGCAGTCCGGCGACTGGTTCCAGGTCGACCTCGGCTCGACCCGGACCTTCGACCAGCTCGTCCTGGACAGCAGCGCCTCATCCGGTGACTTCGCCCGCCAGTACGAGGTGTACGTCTCCGACGACGGCAGCAGCTGGGGCAAGCCGATCGCCACCGGCCCCGGCAGCACCGTTACACGAATCCTGCTGCCCACCACTACCGCCCGCCACATCCGGGTAGTCAACAAGTCCAGCTCCGGCAGCTGGTGGTCCATCCACGACGTCTCCGTCCTCGCCGTCGGGGGCAACGCAACCTCGAACCCCAAGGCGACCAAGGGAGTTCAGCACAAGAACGCTCAACTGCCCGACGGCACCCAACTGTCGGTGACATACAACTCCAGCAGCGGCACGGCCGCGTTCGACGTCCCGTGGGGCACTACGACGTACAGCTATCGACTGCCCGCAGGCGCCGCCGCGATCTTCACCACGCGGCCCTCCTGAAGCACGACCAGAACGCCTTCCCGCAGCCGCGGGCCCCGCACGGTGAAGCAAGCCGTGTGGGGCCCATCCCGCCGCACGAATCGACGGACGAGCCCCGCCGCAGAAAAGCTGCACCGCGATCTCCCAGCTGCCACCGTGGACGCGCCCAGGTACCCCCCTTCGCGCAGGGCCAGTGCGAGCACGCGGTCCCGTGTCCTACGGCTCAGATATCTCTCCTGGTACAGGGGGCGCGCCGTCGTCATCGCCGTGGCGGCACTGACGAACTGCTGCATCTGCGCGAGCCACTGTTCCCGTTCGGCAGCGGCAGCAGGATCCCGCGCGGGCCGGCTCAGCAGGTCTTCCGGTACGGAACATCCGGCAGGTACGTCCTCCAGTCGGCCCGCGACAGACCGGCCCCGGCGCGCTCGCACACCTCGGCCGCGACCCGGGCCGGGCCGATCTCGTACTTCTGGAGCCGCACATGAGCGCCGGCGGTGTAGAGCGTGGAGCCGTCGCGGCTGAAGTGGAGCGCGAGGAGTGCGTCCCCGGGGGTCATCAGCGGGCCTCCCAGCGGCTGGTTGGTGGCGACGTCCCAGAGCTGGAGCGTGCCGTCCGGCCCCGCCACGGCCAGCGTGCCCCCGTCTGCGGAGAACGCCAGCGCGGACACGGGTTCGGGCTCGCCCGAGCGCCCCCCGACCCCGCCGAAGGTTCCGGGCAGCACGCCCAGGCGCTTTTCGACCCTGCCGTCCCAGACGGTCACACGGCCGGAGGAGTCGCCGGCCGCAAGGTACCGGCCGTCCTTGCTGGCCACCAGCGCGGTGGCCTCCCCCTCCTCGGTCAGGGTCACCCGCCGGGTGACCTTCCCGGTCCGCAAATCCACGACCTGGCCCAGCGATGTGGCGAAGCTCTTCCCGTCGGCGCGCCATGCCAGGACGGACCCGCCGGCGTCGGCTATCGGCCCCGCCCCCGACGATTGGTGGCGCGGGTCCGTGACATCGATCCGGTGGCTGTCGGCCACCTGCCGGGAGACCAGCAAGGATGTCCCGTCCGGGCCGAAGGTGATGCCGACGACATCGGCGTCCCAGCTGAGATCCTCCTTCCCAAGGTCGCTGGACCCGATGTCGAAGCCGTTCGTCCTGCGTCCCGTCGCGAAGTCCAGCAGGGACACCCGCTCCGTCGGGCCGGACGGACGCATGATGTTGAGGCCGTACGCGAGAGCCTTTCCATCGGGGCGGAACGCCAGGCGCACGACACAGGACGCGCGCACGGACTGCGCACGCTGGAGCTCCGCCGACACCGCCGGATCCCCCGACTCCTCCGGCTCCTCGGACTCCTCCGGCTCCTCGGACTCCTCCGGCTCCTCGGACTCCTCCGGCTCCTCGGACTCCTCCGGATCCCCCGGCACGGGGGTGTCTCCATATCCGCAGGTCAGCTGCGGCAACTCCCTGACCACGGCGCCGCTCCGCCCGTCGAGCAGTTGGAGTACGGCGCTCCTCGCCCCGGTGCGTACGGCGGCCAGAGTGCGCCCGTCGGGGCCGAACTCGGCCGTGCTCGCGGAGTCCGGGTGCCAGCGGCCGCCGAGCACATCGTCCAGGGAGAGGGTTCGAACCACCGATCCCATGCCGCCGACATAGCGCACCACGCGCCGGTCCGAGTCCACCCGCACATCCCCGGCGGACTCGTTGACGAGCGGATACCGGTAGACAGGGTGGGCGGGCGAGGCGACCCGCCACACCAGGATCTCGTCGGTCTCCGCGACCGCGGCGAGCTTCCCGTCCTGGCTGAACGAGACTTCGTTGAAGCCTGAGTCGGAGTGCTTGATGCTCGGCGCTTCACGCCCCGTCGAGAGGTTCCAGAACCGGACTCCGGTCTCACTGAAGGCTGCCAGACCGCGTCCGTCCGGCGTGAACCGGATACCACTGTCACTGTCGCACAGCGCCCGCTGTGCCTTCCTGGTCAGCGGGACAGCCAGCTTCCGGCGCTTCGCGACGTCCCATACCTCCAGTGTGCCGCTGGTCTCCAGCCACCGGTCGGCCGTGCACATCGCGACCCGCCCGTCGTCGGGGGCGACCGCCGTGTTTCCGACGGAATGGTCGTCGTCGAAACGGCGTTCGAGTAGCGCCAGTCGGCGGCGCACGTCCCACAGCCGGACCATGGTCTGCCCGGATGTGCCGGAAGGGGTGACCTCGGTGACCTCGGTGAGCAGCGTTCGCCCGCTGGGAGAGAAGCCGGCGAGGTCCGCCCGCGGCAGACTCCAGTCGTCGGAGAGCCCCGGGGACAGACTCCGCAACCGCACCGGTCCATCACCCGCCAGGTCGTATTCCAGCAGGATGCCGGCGTCGGGGCTGAGGTCGTACACGAGGCTGTCCGTCACCTTCCCGACTCCCCCGACCGAGGCCAGCAGTTTGTGGGTGGTTACGTCCCAGCGGCGTATCCACCGTTTCCCGACACTGACCAGCGTGCGGCCGTCGGCGCTCAGCAGGTGCAGGGCGTCGGGGGCGTCGGCGTCCGTGTCCGGCGGGGTGAAGAGGCTCTGTTCCTTCTGCGCCTTCGCGCCGAGGAGCGCCGAACGGGTCTCGGTGGTGTCGGCCAGCCGGTAGGCGGCGACGCTGAGCCGCATCGCCTTCACCGGGTCGGAGAAGCGCATGCTGTCGGCGACGGCCGCGATCCGGCGGGCCTCGGCCTCCACGTGTTGGCGGTCGTTGGTGCGGTTCTGCTGCCAGGCGATGACACCGGCCAGCAGCGCGAGCGCGAGCAGTACGGACAGCGTGCCGGCCAAGCCGCGCAGCCGACGGCGTTCGCGGGTGCGGCCCGCTCTGCTGGCGGTGAGGAAGGAACGTTCCAGCCCGGCGAGGTCCTCGGTCCGTTCGGGTCCGGCGAAGAGATCCTCGGCGGCGGCCAGCCGGGTGCCGCGGTACAGGGCTCCCGGGTCGCGGCCGAGGTCGTCCCAGGCGCGGGCGGCCTCGGTCAACCGCCGTTGGGCACGCAGGCGTTCGCGGTCCTCCTCGATCCAGGAGCGCAGCCTTGGCCAGGCGGTGATGAGTGCCTCGTGGGCGAGGTCGACGGTGTTGCCGTCGAGGGTGAGGAGCCGGGCGCGGACGAGGCGTTCCAGGACTACGGCGGTGTCCTCGGGACGACCGGTGTCGAGTTCGGTGCGGTCGGCGGGACGGCGAGTGTCCTGGGAGCCCTCCCCGGGGGCGATCAGGCGGAGGAGGATGCGTCGGGCCAGCGCGGCATGGTCCGGCGAGAGGCCGGTGTAGACGTCCTCGGCGGTCTTGGCGACCGCGCCGTGCAGGCCACCGGTGGCTTCGTACGCCTCCATGGTCAGCGCCCGGCTGCGGCGCCGCAGCCAGGTCTCCCGCAGCACATGGGACATCAATGGCAGACCGCCGGGGGCGTCGGAGGCCTCGCGGACCAGCCGCGCGGTCAGTTCGCGCTCGACGATGAATCCCGCCTCGGCGGCCGGTTTGACGATCGCCTCGCGCAGCTCGGCGGGGCTCATCGGGCCGACCAGGAGGCTGGCCTCTCCCAGGGCCCGGGCCAGGGCGTCATGCTCGGCGCAGCGACCGTAGAAGTCGCCCCGCACTGCCAAAACCACCCGTAACCGGCTGTCCGGCCGAAGGGCGGTGAGCGCCAGGTCGATGAACGTGTTGCGTTCGGCGGGGTCGGTGCACAGGGTGAAGACTTCCTCGAACTGGTCCACGACGATCACCGTCTCGCCCGGTCCGTCGTTGGGAGTGAACACCGCGGTGTGGGTGCGGCCGGGGTGGGGTCCGGGTGTGAGGATCCGGATGGCCGCCGGGCGCGGTTGCGGGGAAGGCCCAGTCTGCAGAGCAGGGATGAGGCCGGCGCGCAGCAGGGAGGACTTGCCGCTGCCCGACGGGCCGAAGACCGCCGTGAACCGGCGGCGGCGGGCCAGGTCCGTGAGGTGGCCGGTGATCCGTTCGCGGCCGAAGAACAAGGCGGCATCCGTGGGTTCGAAGCGGGCCAGGCCTCGGTACGGTGCCGGGACACCGTCATCCGCACGCGGCTTGGTCGCCTCTTCCTCGGCGGCCAGGCGCCAGCGTTCCTCCCACGCCTTGGGGTCGCCACCGCAGGCCCGCACGTAAGCGAGGACCACCGGCAGGGTCGGCAGGTGTTCACCGGCAGCTGCCTGGGACAGGGTGCTCGCCCCATGGCCGGTGCGCCGGGCCATCGTCCGGTAGGTGGGGCTGCCGGCCTCGGTCCGCAGCTTGCGCAACTCGAACGCCAGCCGGGGCACCGGCCCGGCCAACGGGTCCAGCGGACTCTCCGGACGTCCTGCCATCGGCCACCCCATCCCCCCGCCTCCCCCGTGGACGCGGACGACCGCCCGCCAAGCTACGCACCCCCTCGCACCGCGGCAACCACCAGCCCCGGTTCCGGACCGGCTCCGCGAGCCCGCGCGACCGGCGGCACTCTCATTGATCAGGGTGGTGGAGCGGGCTGCCATCCAATGCATCACCCGGAAAAGTCATGGTCAGACGAGGCCGATGGCCAGGACGTACCCCTGGCCGATGTCTATCGGCCCTCCCTGCCGAGCTGCTCGACGGCTCAGGAAAGAGCACCTCATGCGTGTGATGCGACGCGGCGCGACCGTAGCGGCAGTGGTTGCGCTCTCCGGCGGACTGTTGGCCTCCGCCCCGGCGCGGGCCGTTCCGGCCGCCCATTCGGCCACCGTTCAGGAGGGAGCCGCCGCCGCGGTGTCCAAGGGCATGACCCGGCAGTGCAGCAAGGGCGGTTTCACCGGATACATCTACGTCAACTACACCATCCCGGGGTCCGGTCCGCAGAAGGTCAACTGGGTCCAATACAAGATCACGAAGGGGCGCAACCACGGCGGGAACAAAGCCGACGTCATGTGGACGGACGCCGGCACGCTCCCGCGGCAGGTCTACAAGACGGCCCGCGCCAAGCAGGACGGACAGTGGCACCGGCTGGGCGGGGCCTACACCCGCGGAAGCGGCAGCTACGGGTTCTCCTTCATCTTCGACAAGTCCAATGCCGGCGACCCGAAGTGCAGCAAGGCGCTCGGGACCCGTCTCCCTTAGTCCGAGTTCCCTGGATAAGTTGATCTTGGGAGGCGTCGCTGCAGGCCAGCATGGCGGGTTTGCCTCGCTTCAGGGCATCCGGTGGCCACTTTCCGAGCATCACCAGGGCCGCGCAACTTGCCATGTGCAGTCCGTCATCTGTCGGTAGCCTGCACGTAGGCGTCCTGGCCCTGCGTCAACGGTCCCAGAGGCTCCGCCCCGAGTGCCCGGGCGGGGCCTCTGCCCGTTGGAAGGGGAATCCGCTGCGCCATGGTTCGACCGTGCCCGTTGAGCTGGAGCGCCAGTCAGGATTCTGTACCGGGCAGGTCTCTCAACGAGCGGCAGGGACCACGTAGGGACCACAAGGACAGGAACCAACCGGCAAGGACCGCGTAAGGCCGACACAGGTGCACACGTCTGACCTGCAAGGACGCCGTGAATCGACGCAGACTGACAAGGGCCGCCAAGACTCCCAGAGGACTCATAATCCGTCGGCCGTGGGTTCGAGTCCCACCCGCCCCACTGTGCAGGTCTGTGACCTGCGGAAACGTCTCGGCAGGAGCACGGATTCAGGACTTTGGGTCAACGGACTGAATCCGCTGCTTGTGAGTTCAACGCCGTTGTGATCGGCGTCAGTTCGGAACACTTCGACCTGCGAAGACGTATCAGCCCAGTGCCGGGTCGGCCGCCGCAGGTGGGCTGTGGGGGTGGGTGGACGCCGAAGTTTGGACGATGATGGGACGCAGGTAATCGGAAAGGGTTGCCTGGGGACCTGCGTCCACGCTGCTCTGGCTGCCGGCGGCGGGGTCCTGCGGTGTGTGTCTGTCGGTCACCGCTGCTGTGCGACGTCTGGTCCGCTGGTCGGCTGCCCTGGCCCCGAGCTGTGCGTCGGGCGTCATGGCGCTGGGCAACGCCGTTACCCCGGTGAGAGGCTCGGACTCCCGCTGTGCTTTCGCGGAGTGCTACTGCCTGAGGTCGATCATGCGCACCGGCTGCCCTGTCGTGCGGGCGACGGTTTCGAAGTCGCGGTCGCAGTGGAGCAGCGTAAGCCCCGCTTCCTCGGCGGCGGCAGCCACAAGAAGATCGACGGGACCCGCGCTGCGGTGCTCCCCTTTGGCGGTCAGCTGTTCCTCCCTCCGGTCCGGCGTCAGCAGGCGGTCGAAGAGTTCGACGGGGCGAAGGCGTCGAGGCCGTGTCCGATCGAGTCGTGCTGACAGCCGTGAGGGTCGGCGGTCCGACGGCCGCGGGTCGCACGACGACCTGCACCCCGGCGTGCCGAGGTCAGCGGCTGTCCCACCGCGGTGTCCCATTCGGTCTGCGGCGGGCTCCGCAACATCTCCCGCGGGTAGGCTTTGCCTGATCAGGCAAAGTCTGCGGGGACGGGGCATGGGCGGGGTGGAGAAGACGCGGGGTGGCGGGGCCGAGCGGGCGACCTCGCGGGATGTCGCCCGGCTTGCCGGGGTGTCGCACACGGCCGTGTCCTTCGTCTTCAACGGGCGTGCCGAGGGCAACCTCTCCGCCGAGACGCAGGAGAAGATCCGCAAGGCAGCCGCACAGCTCGGCTACCGGCCGAACGCGGTCGCCCGTGGCCTGCGCCGACGTCGTACCGCCGTGATCGGTCTGGTGACGGACGAGATCGCCACCTCGCCGTTCGCCGGGCAGCTGCTGCGCGGGGCCATGGACACGGCGTGGAACAGTGAGCATCTGGTGCTCACCGTCGACTCCGGGCAGGACCCGGTCACCGAGGACGCGGCCGTCGCCGAACTGCTCGACCGGAGGGTCGACGGGATCATCTACGCCGCGCTGTCGTTGCGCCGCGCCCGCGTCCCGGAAGGGCTGCACCGCACGTTCGCCGTGCTCGCCAACTGCCTCCCCGCGGACGGCTCCCTCGCCGCCGTCATCCCCGCCGAGCGGGCCGGTGGCCGCAGCGCCGCGCGCGTCCTCCTCGACGCGGGCCACCGCCGTGTCGCCCTGGTGGGTGGCCTGGACGACATCGCGACCGCGGAGCGGCTGCGCGGCTTCCGTGACGCGCTGCGGGCGGTGGGGCTGACCGCCGAGAAGGACTGGCTCCTGCGGACGGGAGGGGAGATCTCCGCCGGGTACGAGGGAGCGTTGCGGTTGCTGGACCGTGTTCCCTCCGACCGGCGGCCCACGGGGATCGTCTGTTACAACGACCGGGTCGCCGCCGGAGTCCTCCACGCCGCCGCGCGCCTGGGCCTCGACGTGCCCGCCGATCTGTCCGTCGTCGGCTACGACGACCAGGAGCACATGGCTGCCTTCCTCAGCCCACCCCTCACCACGGTCGCTCTGCCCCACCGCGTGATGGGAGAGACGGCCGCCCGCCTGCTCCTGGACGCCATCGACAGCGGGACCGCGCCGCCCGTCACGACCCGGCGGCTGGAGTGCCCGGTCGTCATGCGGGGCTCGGTGGGACCAGCTCCCAACCCGTGACCTCGACGGCCGTCCCCGACACGGCCAGCTCCGCGACGTCGTCGCCGCGTCGGTACACCCGTTCCGTGGCCATCGCCCGGCCGCCCGCGAACAGTTCCAACAGAGAGCCGTCCACGAGGATCCGTACGGTGAGGGTCTCGCCCGGTGGGGTAGGCAGGACCAGGGGGGCCGTGCCGTCCGGGCGGGAGCGTGGCCAGGCCGTGCGGTCCAGGGTCACCGCGCCGGACGCCGGGTCGAGGCGCACGGTCAGCTCGGCTCCGGACGCGGCCCGCAGCAGACTCAACGTCGCCGCCGACCGGGCGGTCACCAGCAGGTCGTAGGAGAGGGGGAGCGGTCGATGCGGTCCGGGTGTGGCCGTGAACGGGACGGCCGCCCGGAGTAGTTCGAGCTCCGCGGCCGGTACGACCCGCAGCGTGCCGTTCTCGTGGGTGTCCACCACGCGTGGTGCCGTGAGGACGCCGGACCAGCCCGCGCGGTCCACCTCCTCGCGAGGGCGGGACTCCCAGGACCAGCCCCAGAGCAGGGCGCGGCCGGACTCCGTGTCCTGAAGGACGGAGGGGGCGTAGAAGTCACGGCCGAGGTCGAGGGGGCCGCCGCCCATACCGGCGACGAACCTCGGTCCACCGTCCCCCACCTCCACCAGATGCCCCGTGAGGTACGCGGTGCTCAGCGGGTCACCGTCCCACAGCGCCACCGCCAGCACCCAGTCGCCCCCGGGGGTCTCCCACAGCTGCGGGCACTCCCAGCCGATCGCCCGCGTACCGAAGGCGCGGGCCGCCGCCGGGTCCCGGCCGTCCAGCAGGACCCCGGCGAACCGCCACGCGTACAGGTTCTCGCAGTCGTACACCAGGACGGACGGGGTGCCGTCGGCGTGGCCGGCGCCCACCAGCGCCCAGCGGCGTCCGGCGAAGCGGAAGACGAACGGGTCCCGGAACATCGTCACGTCCAGGCCGGCCGGCGGGCCGGCGGCCACCGGCACCGGGAGTTGCTTCCACTCCTGAAGGCCGTCGTCCTCGGCCACGGCGAGACAGATCGCGCTCAGGCCCTGGTGGTCTTGGTCGATCCCGGAGTACACCGCTGTCGGTACGCCACCGTCATCCACCACGCAGCCGGACCAGCAGCCCGCCTCGTCCGGGCCGCCGGGCGCCGGCCGCAGGGCGATCCCGTGGTCGTCCCAGTGGGCGAGGTCGGGGCTGGAGGCGTGGCCCCAGTGGACGTTCGCGTGGACGGGGGCGTCGGGGTTGTGCTGGTAGAAGAGGTGGTATCGACCGCCCCAGCGGAACGGCCCGTTCGGGTCGTTCATCCAGTTGGCCGGCGGGCGGACCCTGAAGCGCGGGCTGTGGGCGTCGGTCGACCGGCTGTCGGAACTCAACGATTGACTCCTGCGGATGTGATGCCCTCGCGCAGAGGGCGCTGGCCGACGACGAACACGACGACGGCGGGGACCATGGAGAGGACGACCCCGGCGAGGACGACGGAGATCGAGCCGGTGCCGAGGTTGCCCTGGAGGGAGACCAGGCCCAGGGGCAGCGTGAGGTTCTCGGTGGAGGTTTCGAGGATCAGCGGCCGGAAGAACTCGTTCCAGTGGTAGTTGAAAGCCAGTACGCCGACGATGGCGAGGCCGGGGGCCGCCAAGGGGGCGTACACGGATTGGAAGACACGCCATGGGCCCGCGCCGTCGATCATCGCCGCCTCGCCCAGGTCCTTCGGCATGCCCAGGAAGTACTGGCGCATCAGGAAGGTGCCGAAGGCCGTCGGGAAGGCCGGGACGATGAGGCCGAGCAGGGTGTCGGTCAGGCCCATCGTCTTCAGTTCCAGGAAGACCGGGACCATCGTGACCTGCAGGGGCACCATCATCGTGGCCAGGACCAGCGCGAACAGCGGCTTCTTGAAGCGGAATTCGAGGCGGGCGAAGGCATAGCCCGCCAGCCCTGCGGTGATCATCTGACCGACCGCGATCAGCGCGGTCACCAGGGTGGAGTTCAGCGCGTACAGCCACACGTCGATCTGGTCGAAGACCCCGCGGTAGGCGTCGAGGGTGGGGTCCGCGGGGATGATCTTCGGCGGCAGGTCGAAGGACTCCGCCGGCGTGCGCAGTGACGTCGACACCGTCCAGATGACCGGGCCGAGCGTCAACAGGGCGCACAGCGCCAGGCCGGCGATCCGGCCCCAGGGCGCCAGGCCGTGCCGTACGCGTGACGCGGTGGGGCTCGTGCGGGGACCCGGCATCGAACCCGATGCCGGACCCGATGCCGAACCCGCGAGGGAACTCGTACTCATCTGACTCACCCGGCTCACTGGTAGTGGACGTAACGCCGGCTGAGCCGGAACTGGAGTGCGGTGACGGCCATGATCAGGGCGAAGAGCAGGACGCCCACGGCGGACGCCTCGCCGAAGCGGAGCTGCTCGAAGGCCGTCTCGTAGATGACCATCACGACCGTGCGCGTCGAGTCGCCGGGACCGCCCGCCGTGAGAACGTACGGCTGCTCGAAGACCTGGAGGGCGTTGATGATGCCGACCACGGACGCCACCAGCAGCGTGGGCGACAGCAGCGGCAGGGTGATGGCGAGGTGCTTGCGAACCCCGCTCGCGCCGTCCAGCGAAGCCGCCTCGTGCACCTCCTTCGGGATGTTGTTCAGGCCGCCGACGAACAGCAGGAACGAGAAGCCGAACTGCTGCCAGACGTACGCCAGGACCACGGCCGCCATCGCCCCGTTCTCCGAGGTCAGCCACGGGACCGAGGGGATACCGACGGTGCCGAGGAGCCAGTTCACGGGACCGAAGTCCTGGTTGAACAGGTACTTCATCACCACCGAGATGGACGCGGCGGACAGCACCAGCGGGAAGAAGAACGCCGAACGGAACACGGACCGCAGCCACTTGGGCATCCGGCCGTTCACCGTGATCGCCAGCGCGAGCGCGATCAGCAGCTGCAGCGCGACCGCGAGCACCATGAAGACGAGCGTGTTGCGGAAGGAGACGAGGACCGTCGAGTCGGTGAGGATTTCGCGGTAGTTGGCCGCTCCGGCCCAGCGCGGGTCCTCGATCACGTCCCACTGGAAGAGGCTGAGGACGACCGAGCCGACGATCGGTACGACCGTGAAGACGACGATGCCGACGACCGTGGGCGCGAGGAACAGTACGGCGAGCAGGCGGGCGCCCCGGGTGCGGATGGTGGTGGCGGCCGTGGACTCGGATGCCTTACGGGTCTGACCGGTCCTGCGGTTCCTGCGGCTCTTGCGGGTGCGGGCGGGCTCCGGCCCCACGGGCCTGATCTCGGTGTTCGTCACACTTCACGCTCCATGGCCTTCTCCAGGTCCCCCTGCAGCCGGCGCAGCGCGGGACGCACCGCGCCGGGGCTCGCTAGGGCGGTTCCGGTGTGCTTGATCAGCAGCTGCTCGACCTCGTTGACCTGCGGCGGGGCCGGGATCGGGCCGGTGGTGGGGATCTTGTCGAGAGTGTCGTAGAAGACCTGCCAGTGGGCCGGGCCGGTCTCCCGGTAGCGGGCCTGGTCGACCATGGAGCGGCGGGCCGGAGTGGTCTGGTTGGCTGCGAAGAGCTGGGTCATCACGTCTTTGCGGGCGGTGTACTTGATGAACTCCCAGGCCTCGTCCCGCATCTTCGACGTGCGCAGCAGCGCGTACCCGGCGGCGCCGAACTGGTGACGTCGCGTACGCCAGCGCGGGAAGTACCGGACGTCGTATTCGGTCGATTTCATGCCCGCCTGATGCAGGCCACCCGCCCAGAAGCCGCCCGCGGGTGTGACACCGACGCGGCCGGTGGAGAAGACGCCGACGAGGTTGCGGCCGTCGCCGCCCTCCGGCCGGGTGCACAGATCCTCCTGGACGAGGGAGGAGAGGTAGTCGTAGACCTCCGCGACGCGGTCGGAGTCGGCCAGGGGTGTCGTCCACCGGTAGCCGCCGCCCCGGCCGCGCCGCTGTGCCTCGGGATAGAAGGAGTTCCAGAGCCAGTCGCCGCCGGGGGCCTTGGACTCGGTGAGGAGGTTGGTGTCGTTGGCGAAGAGCCAGGGGACCACTCCGCCCCACAGCCGGTTGGTCCAGAAGTACGGGGTGAACCGGTCGCCGTTGCTGCGTTTCATCGCTCGCAGCAGCGTGGTGAAGTCGTCGTGGGTCCAGTCGTCGTCGGGGAGGTCGGCACCCGCGCGTTCGAGGACCCGGCTATTGAGGTACATGTCGGCCGCGTTGAACTCGACCGGCAGCTGGTAGAGGCTCCCCTCGTACATCATCGACTCGACCAGCGAGGGATGCACGTCGGCGAAGTACGTGCGCAGCTCGGCCGCGTCCCGCTTCGCCCACCGGTCCAGCGGTACGCCGAGCCGCCGGGCGAAGAGCTGCACGCCCTCGGTGGCGACGTACACGAGGTCGGGTGCCGTGCCCGCGGCGATCTGGGTGAGGATCTTGGAGAAGAAGTCCGACCAGTCGTAGGCCTGCACGGGGTTGATACGGATCTTGATGTCGGGGTGGACCTCGCGGAACCCATCGCGCAGGGCGCGTTGTGCCTCGGGGTTGAAGGCGGAGCCCAGGGTGGCGATGACGAGCGAGCCGTCGTCCCGGCCGGGGATGTCGGCGGCGGTGAGGCGGTCCCAGCCGGCCGCGACACCGGCGAGAGCGGCGGCTCCGGCGCCGTACGCGCCGTAGCGCACCAGGGCCCGGCGGGAGAGGAGCGAGTCGGTCATCGGCGAGCCTAACTCGTGTTAGCCGAAGTTTGATTCCTGATGATGAGAACCCCGCTGCGGCTCTGTCAAGGGATGTGCGCGGATGGGAAGTTACGTGAACGGACAGTGTGCGAGGGCTTGACCTTTAACGAGTTAGGTCTACGGTTCCGGTCAATATGAGCCGCGTCCCGACGACGACGTCGGGGAAGGGAGCCGCACGATGCGTGGCATGAAGAGGAGTTCGCTCGGCCCGGGGGAGACGCTGTCCAGGCGGTCGCTGCTGGCGGCCTCGGCCGTCGGCGCCGCCGGTGTTCTGCTGCCGGACCTCGTGAGACCGGCGGTGGCGGTGCCCCGTGAGGCGACGGCCGCGTGCACGGGCAGCTACCGCGCCGAGTACCACTTCACGGTCCCCGACCAGTGGATGAACGACCCGCAGCGTCCGGTCTGGATCGACGGCGAGTACCACTACTACTACCTCTACAACCCCGACTACTCGACGGGCGGCACGGCGGCCGGCACCGCCTGGCGCCTGGCCACCAGCACCGACCTCGTCTCCTTCACCGACCGGGGCATCGCCGTGCCCAAGGACACGACCCCCAACGGCGATGTCTGGTCCGGCTCGGCGGTTGTCGACACGCACGACACGGCGGGCTTCGGCGCGGGCGCGGTGATCGTCATCGCCACCATGGCGCCCGGCGAGACCCAGGCCCAGTACCTGTACTACTCGACGGACGGCGGCCGCACCTTCACGCATCACGGCACCGCCCCGGTCCTCCCCAACCCCGGGGTACGGGACTTCCGCGACCCCAAGGTGATCCGCGACGAGGAGCGCGGGCGGTGGGTGATGGCGCTCGCCGAGAACGACAAAGTGGGCTTCTACCACTCGGCCGACCTCAAGTCGTGGACGTACGTCGGCGGCTTCATCAAGGGCGGCATCGGCGTCCTGGAGTGCCCCGACTTGTTCCGGATCAGGGCGGACGACGGGATCTGGAAGTGGGTACTGGGCGTCAGCGCCAACGGCAAGGGCTCCGGGCTGCCGAGCACGTTCGCCTACTGGACGGGTTCCTTCGACGGTACGACCTTCACCGCCGACGCGTCCGATCCCCAGTGGCTGGACCACGGCTGGGACTGGTACGCGGCGGTCACCTTCGACAAACGTGACGCGAGCGGGGTCCTGGACCCTGACGCGCGGTATGCGATCGGCTGGATGAACCACTGGGACTACGCGAACACCACGCCCACCACGGAGTGCGACGGCTTCAACGGCACGGACTCGATCGTCCGCGAGGTACGCCTGAAGCGCGCGTCGGGTACGTATTACCTGGCGTCCCAGCCGGTGGCGGCCCTGGACGACCATGCGTCGCGCACGGTGGACCTCGGCGACATCACCGTCGCCGGCACGCGGCTGCTCGCCTACACGGGTACCGCGTACGAGCTGACCTGTGAGATCACCTGGGACCAACTGCTGGGCGTCGGCCTCCAGTTGCGGCGGTCGTCGGACGGCGGGCGGCACATCGACGTGGGAGTCTACGGCGACTGCGCCTTCGTCAACCGCGGTTACACCGTGAGCCCCGACACCTCCGGCCGCTGGCAGGAGAGTCGGACGCCGTTCGACCTGTCCGTCGGCACGGTCCGCCTGCGGATCCTCGTCGACCGCACGTCCGTCGAGATGTTCGTGGGCGACGGCCGCTACGTGCACTCGACCGAGGCCTTCCCCGACCCGTCCGACACGGGACTGGCGCTGTTCACGATCGACGGGCAGGCGGTGTTCCGGAACACGGTGATCCGGGAGTTCGAGGTCTGACCCGACGCGAGTGGGTTCGACACCACCTCCGCGCCGACGTGATCGCCTGACAGTCCGGTGTTCCCTGGCCGCCCGGAGGCGGTGTCAGGACGCAGCTGGGACGCAAGGATAGGAACAGGCCGATAAAGACGGAGGCGTGGAGACATGGCGCACTCAGTGTGGCCAGCAAAAACGTCACGAACGGCCGTTGATCGCCAAGGCCCGCCAAGATCCTCAAAGGACTCATAATCCGTCGGCCATGGGTTCGAGTCCCACCCGCCCCACCATGCGCGCCTCTGACCTGCGGAAACGTCTCATCGGGCGTGCGGATCAGGACTTTGGCCCAACGGACTGAATCTGCTGCTCGTGAGTTCAACGCCGTTACCGCTGGCGCTAGTTCGAACAGCTCTGCCCAGCACAGATGAGTCGGCTCGTCGCTGAAGCAGGCCGCTTGCAGGGGCCTCTGCGGGCGGCCGGAGGCTGGATTCGGGACGCTGGCAGGACGCAGGTCATCGGAAGTGACAGCATGAGACCGTCGCTCACGGCAGTTCTGGCTTGGTGGCGCCGGTCAGTGTGGTGTGGCGCGGAGATGCGGGGTGCTCCAACGTCTCAACCCCGAGCTGCTGCGGCCCCGAGTGGGCGCTGGCAGAACGGCCCGTACAGAAAACGGCCCAGAGCGTCCTGTCCTCAGCGACACCGAGGTAGTGCGGGCCGGCAACGGTGACCTGTGCATGTTGTCGGTGCGGCGGTTGAGGCCGAAACCTCCTTCCGGCTGGAAGGCAGACCGAAACCGAACGTGGTGGCAAGGGCCGCGTCCTCGTGGAAGTCCTGATGGCCGACGTGATCTCGGTGGAGCCGGCGCCCCCGCTGCCGAGCTCAGCGGTGTCAAGGGCCTCGGCGGGCCTCCGTGATCGGCGTACTCGGCGCCGGAGTCCCGTTGTGGCACGAACGGCACCAGACCAGGCACATGCTGCGACCACGGAATCGTCCGGCGGGCGCCGGTGCGAACGTCGGCTGGCGTTCGCCGATCTGTCTCTCGCCGGCCTGGTCTGCTGGTTCGGCGTGAGCCGCTACGCCCACCCGGGCCACCGGCGAGGTGCGGCCCCTGCTCGCGGACTGCGGTTGCACCATCAGCCCGCGCCCCGGAGGCGCAGGCGCTCTGCCGTCCAGCCCCGGGACCTCGGAGCAGAGCCGGCGCGTGCCGCAGACGTGGGCGGACTTGCTCAGCCGCGTGGTCCCGCGCCATGGAGGAGTGTGTCGATGACGAGTGTGGCCAGCGCGTCCGGGTCCTGGGCTTCCAAAGCCTGGTCCACGCCGGGCCTGCCCAAGGAGTCCTCCGCGAGCCTCCACCGCAAGGCTGCCGAGCTCGATGTACGGCTTCGAAAGCGTCTCGCACTGCTCGACCAGCAACAGCTGATGTCGACGAAGCCGCCGCAGATCCTCACCGCGGCCTTGTGCTGAGCGTTTCCGACCTACCCTCTTGCGAGTGAAGATCGCTTCTGTGTGATCACGAGGAGGGCGTGAAGCGCGCCGGGATTGCGATCCGGGCTGATCCGCAACAGGTCGAGCACCCGCCGGCGCCCGCCGGTTCCCGCGTACTGCTGTGCTGAGCCGCCCAACAATTACTGGAAGTCGATCCTGTCCGAATTCAGGGCCTATGTACTGATTGTTCATGGAGGAACCTATAAATCTGAGAATTCGCTGAGCATTCGGCGTGCATATCCGTATCTGAGGACGCGCTTCACCCATGCCGGAAGTCCTGCCGGCTCCGGAGATGTCCTTGAGAGGCCTGATGAGACGCAACACGCGAAAGAGATCGAAGACTGCCCGCCGGGCGGTAGGCGCGGCGGCCGCACTGGCCATAGGAGCCGGTGGACTGGTGGCGGTCAACATCTACGCCTCGGCCGACGAAACCGGCGCGTCGAAGGGCTCTGCCCAGAACCAGGCGCTCGCGGCCGGCACCTCCACCATTGACTGCCCCGACGTCGGCCAGCAGTTGACATCAGTGCCCGCCCAGGCGAAGGCCCAGGTCGACAAGGAACTGGCACTCCTCGACAAGCAGATATCCGAGGCATACCAGCGCCTTTCC
The DNA here is from genome assembly GCF_042802555.1 of Streptomyces sp. NPDC057474. Classification (NCBI taxonomy): domain Bacteria; kingdom Bacillati; phylum Actinomycetota; class Actinomycetes; order Kitasatosporales; family Streptomycetaceae; genus Streptomyces; species Streptomyces sp. NPDC057474. The sequence continues at coordinate 26,286 of NZ_JBHVDX010000011.1, forward strand.
ACCTCCCAGAAGGCGATTCAGCAGGACCCCAACTTCGCCCAGAACGCGATCGTGGGTCCACTGAAGGACAAGCGGAAGGCGACGATCGACCGGATCGCCACCGCCATCGGCCGTGTGGCAGCCAAGCCGCAGGGCCTTGACGCTTTGGCGGCCTGCACGCTGCGCGCCACCGGCAACCAGCCCACCGCCGGTCAGGGTGGCAGCAACAACCAGGGTGGCAACAACACCAATGCGGGAGGGACCGGCAACGGCCCCGTCGCCGCCGACTTCGTGGACATCACCAAGGTGAAGTCCAATGTGCGCACGCCGGCCAAGTCGGCGCAGGCTTCAAAGGGTGTCTTCGCCAGCAAGTGCGGGGTGAACGCCAACAAGCTGTACAACAGCGACAACGTCATCGTCGCGCCCGGTGTCACCAACGGCGCACACCACATGCACGATTACATCGGCAATCAGGACAACGACGCCTTTTCCAGCGACCAGGACTTTGCCAAGGCCGGGACCAGCTGCCAGAACAAGGGCGACAAGTCGTCCTACTACTGGCCGGTGCTGCGCCTGCAGGACGGCACCAAGGAGTTCGACGCCGACAAGCAGGGCGGTGGCGCCGAGGGCAACACGGGCCGGATCCTGACGGCCAAGAAGGCGACCTTGAACTTCGTGGGCAGCCCCCGCGGCAAGGTGGTGGCGATGCCCAAGTTCCTGCGCGTCATCACCGGTGACGCCAAGGCGTTCGTCAACGGCACGGCCAACGCCAACGCATCCTGGAGCTGCACCGGCTTCGAGAACAAGGTGCAGTTGAAGGACAAGTACCCCCTCTGCCCCTCAGGCAGCGACGTGGTGCGCACCTTCAAGTTCCAGAGCTGCTGGGACGGCAAGAACATCGACAGCGCCAACCACCGTACGCACGTGGCCTTCGCCGACGCCAAGGGCGCCTGCCCGACCGGCTTCAAGGCCGTTCCGCAGTTGGTGCAGCGTCTGGTGTACGACGTGGACGCGCCCAGCGTGAAGGACAACGGCAAGACCCGTCCGTTCTTCTCGTTGGACAGCTTCCCCGAACAGCAGCACAAGCCGGTCACCGACCACGGCGACTTCATCAATGTCTTCGACGCGAAGCTGATGAACAAGGCGGTCCAGTGCATCAACACCGGACGTAAGTGCAGCTGAGTCCGAGTACCGAGCGGTGGGCGTCGTGCTGACGACGCCCACCGCCATGAACGGAGTGCTGGTGGGAGCGATCCCCACCAGCCGCGGTGGGGCGTCATTTCGACGGCTCTGTCCCGGGGATGCTGTTGGTGGTGCTCACTCGGTGCGGTGAAGCCTGCCGACCCAGCCCTGTTGATCACCTTCGGTGGTGCGCTGGTGGGGAGCGGGGCAGAGCGAGCGTCGGAGAGGTGACCGCGATGTCGATGGGCTCAAGTTGCAACAACTGCAGGACCGCCTCGGCTACGACACGGTCGACATCGGCCTCTGACGGACGGCCTGCACGAGGTACCCACCGCCCACGGGCCCCACGCGGCGTTTCGCTCTGTCTGTCGGGTGACGCGGCTGTGGAGGCCGTTCGGCCTGCATGGCTACGATCGAGTTGCTTTGACGGAGTTTCGTGGACACGAACACCAAGAACACGAACCGTCTGGCCGGTTGAGCTCCCTCGGGTAGGTGCCCTGGTGGACATGTAGGGGCGAAAGCCGGCCGCACCGAAATGAGTCTTGGTCCTGATTGAGTTGGTGGGCGCAACCCGCAGGTTCTGCACCCCGGGGGCCCAGGGATGAGCGAGGGCCACTCGCGGTCGTGGCGAGCCCGCGTGGCGGCGTGGCGGTCGCCTTGAAGGGCAGCTGCCGACCCCTTTTGACGTGCCGGGAGGCCAGAGGCAGTTGGCGGCCTCGATGCCGGCCTGCCCGAGCGCGCCGTCGGCGTATGTCCGGAATTTGCAAGCGGTCAGGTCTGCCGAGGGAAAGACGGCACCGGCCCCGTCGGGGTTCACTCCGGGAAACCCACGACGAAAGAGGCCCCGCATGCCCGACATGCCCGCCGGAGAGTTCTGGAAAGATCTCAAGCCGATCGAGAACTCCTTCCGCCCCGACGCCCTGCCCGAGGTCTACCTGTCCAAGGTGGCCACGGACGACGACCGCTATTACGTGCCGTTCACCGAGACCGTCGGCTCCCGCCCGCTGTGGATCAACGTCAAGGACAACAGCTGGGCCGACATCCTGCGGGCCAAGGAGGCGGGGCTGGTCAACCGGCACTACCATCCGCACGAGGTGTTCGCGTACACGATCTCCGGCAAGTGGGGCTACCTGGAGCGGCCCTGGACCGCGAGCGCGGGCGACTTCGTGTACGAGGCCCCGGGTGAGGGGCACACGCTGGTCGCCTACGACAGCGACGAGCCGATGAAGGCGTTCTTCATCGTCAAGGGCCCGCTCATCTGGCTGGACGAGAACGGCGAGCCCGACGGCTTCTTCGACGTGCACGACTACATCAAGATGTGCCGCGAGCACTACGAGCAGGTCGGGCTCGGCGCCGACTACGTCAACTCCCTGTTCCGCTGAGCGCCATGACGGAAACCATCGTCGCGGCGCACACCAGTCACGAGGGGGCCGTATGAAGGCGGCCGTCTGGTACGGGGCCAAGGATGTACGCGTAGAGGACGTGCCGGTGACGCCGCCCGGGCCCGGAGAGGTGACCATCGAGGTCGCCTACTGCGGGATCTGCGGCAGTGACCTGCACGAGTACGCCGACGGGCCGCATGCCATCCCCGTGGGCCACCCGCACCCGGAGTCCGGCGTGGCCGCTCCGCTCGTCCTGGGACACGAGTTCTGCGGCACCGTCACCGAGGTGGGCGGCGGTGTCACCGAGGTCGTCCCCGGGGACCGGGTCGCGGTGGAGCCGCATTACCGGTGCGGCAGTTGCCCGCGATGCCTCGCGGGGGAGTACAACATCTGTCGGCATTTCGGGTTCGCCGGGCTCATGGGGCACGGCGGTCTGGCCGAACACGCCACCGTCCCCGCGTACATGCTGCACAGGCTGCCCGAGGAGGTCCCCCTGGAGCAGGCGGCGGTGTTCGAGCCGGCCGCCGTGGCACTGCACGCGGTGCGGCGGGCCGGGATCCGCCCCGGCGAGACGGTAGCCGTCCTCGGCCTTGGCCCGATCGGGCTGCTCGTGACCCAGCTCGCGGCCCTGTACGGCGCCGGGCGCATCGTGGCCGCCGACCGGTCCCCGGCCCGCCGCGAGCTGGCTCTCCGCCTGGGAGCCGCCGAGACCGGCGCGGACCTCACGGACGTGCTCGGCGGCGACGGAGCGGACGTCGTGTTCGAGGCGGTCGGCTCGGAGGGCACCCTGCGTGCCTGCCTGGCCGCCACCCGGCGCGGCGGGCGGGTGATGTTCCTCGGCCTGACCGGCACGGTCACCCTGGACGCCTTCGCCCTGGTCAACAACGAACAGACGATCATGACGAGTGTGGGATACCGCCACGCCTATCCCGAGCTGATCCGCCTGGTGGCCGAGGAGGGCGTGGACCTGGCGGGGATCGTCACGTCCACCATTGCTCTGAAGCACGTCGTGCGGGACGGGTTCGAGGCGCTGCTGCGCGGCGAGGAGCAGGTCAAAGTGCTGGTACGACCCAAGGAGAGACATCCGTGAGCGGCGAGTCGGCGAGGCAGGGGGCGTCCGTGAGCGGTGAGTTCGCGGGGCGGCGGGCGTTCGTGACGGGTGGGACGTCGGGGATCGGCGCGGCCACCGCCGTTCTCCTCGCCGAGCTGGGCGCCGAGGTGACCGCGCTGGGCCTGCCGCCCGCGGACCCCGCCGACCTGCCGGACCACTCCCGCGTCCACGTCGTGGAGCACGATGTGCTGGACCGTGCCGGGCTGGCCGGTCTGCTCTCCGGGGACCAGCCGCTGGACGTCCTGGTGAACTGCGCGGGGGTCAGCCACGACCGCGGGGAGTACGACCTCGTCCGCTGGCAGCGGGTCATCGAGATCAACCTCACCGCCACCATGGTCGCCTGTCAGTCCGCCCGCCCGGCCCTGGCCGGGCGAGGGGGCGCCATCGTGAACATCTCGTCCATGTTCTCCTTCTTCGGCAGCAGGGACCGGCCCGCCTACAGCGCGAGCAAGGGCGGCGTGTCCCAGCTCACGAAGTCGCTGGCCGCCGAGTACGCCGCCGACGGCATCAGGGTCAACGCCGTCGCACCCGGCTTCGTGGTCACCCCGCTGGCCCGGGGGGTTCTCGACGACCCCGAGGCCACGGCCCAGGTGCTGGCCCGCGTCCCGGCCGGGCGCCTCGGACAGCCGCGCGAGGTCGCCACGGTGGTGGCGTTCCTGTGCTCGGCGGCGGCCTCGTACGTCACCGGCGCGGTCGTCCCCGTGGACGGGGGCTACCTGGCCGTGTGACGGTCCCCTACGCTGAGCCTCCGACACGCATGCGGCTCGAGGAGGTCACATGTCAGCCCTCTCCGTGACCTCCAGGGCCACGACCGAGCACATCGAGCCCGCCGAGCGCATCCACTACTGGGAGGACTACAACCGCAGGGCGCTGGTGGGCCTGTCCTGCACCTCCTATTCCGAGCAGGGCCTGCTGGCCAGCCAGACCAACATGGAGCTGGGCGGTCTGCGCCTCGCCGAGATCACCGGCAACGCCCATGCGATCGAGCGCAGCCCGCAGACGGTCAGGTCGACGCCCAAGGACTCGGTGTTCGCGACCCTGCTGCTCAAGGGGGAGGCGGTGTTCCTGCACGAGAACGGCTGCCTCGCGGCCACGGCGGGCGAGCTGTGCGTCTACGACACGCGCAGGCCCTATCTGTTCGGGTTCTCCTCCTCCATGCGGCAGATCCTGGTGGACGTGCCGTGTGATCTGTTCGCGCAGGCGTGCGCGGGAAGCGGGTTGCCCGGGCCGATGCTGTTCGGGCGCGGTACGGCGCGGGAGGGCGCGCTCGTGGCCGCGCTGAGTTCCCTGCTCGGCAGGGTGGCCGCGTTGCGTGGCGGGCCGGACGATCCCGCCGACGCCGAGGGGGCCGTGCTCGACTTGCTCGGGCAACTCGCCGAGGAGCGCACGGGAGGACGGCTTGTGCCCGACGCCTACCGCTCGCAGCTCATCGTGGCGAAGGACTACATCGACCGGCATCTGCACGACCCCGGTCTCGGGGCCGCGCAGGTGGCCGGCGTCATGGGCATCTCGGTACGGCACCTGGGGCGGATCTTCGAATCGACCGGCAGGTCTCCCGCACGGCACATCACGGAACGGCGCCTGGTCGGGGCGCATCGGGAACTCACCGGGCCCGGGGCGTGGGAGACCAGGATCGCCGATGTCGCGCACCGGTGGGGGTTCTCCAGCCAGGCCCACTTCGCCCGGCTCTTCCGCTCCAGATTCGGCCTCACTCCGAGTGAGGCCCGCGCGGAGGCGACGAAGTAGAGGACGGGACGTGGGGTGACGTCGATGAATCAACTGGAGACCCGGGAACTCGCCTACTTCGTGGCCGTGGCCGAGACGCTGCACTTCGGCCAGGCCGCGGAATGCCTCGGCATCACACAGCCGCCCCCTGTCCCGGGCCATCGCTCTTCTGGAGAGGCGCGTGGGTGTCCCCCCGCTGGAACGCACCACGTGACAGGTGACGCTGACGGCCGCGGGCGAGGTCTTCCTGGCCGAGTGCCGCACGATCCTGGCGGCGATGGACACCGCCGTACGCAAGGCGCGTAAAGCCGCCGAGCAGCGGCGGGTCACCATCGCGCTAGGCCCGCCGCCGGCCCTGGCGTCCTGCCCGTCCTGCTCGCCGCCGACGCACAGGGTGCGGACAGCGTGCCCACCGACGTCGTCTTCACCTACGACGAGGTCGGCGCCCTTCGGGACGGCACCGCGGACATCGCCCTCATGTGCCAGACGGCTGCCACCCCCGGCCTCGAACTGATGGAACTCGGCCCGGAGCGGCCGGTCGTCCTGCTCCCGGCGGGCCACCCCCTGGCCGACCGTCCGTTCCTGACATCACCGAGGTGGAGGCACTGCCGGGCTACGAGGCGCAACTGCCGAACGAGCCGCTGGATGTCATGGCCGACCGCGTCGCGCTCGGACGGCTCGTGGTCGTCGTCGGCGAAAGTGTCCGTGACCGCCTCGGCAGATCCGTACGGACAGTGCCCGTCCACGGATACCCGGACACCCAACTCGTGCTGGCCTGTCTCCCGGACGCGCACTCGGCCGCGTCCCGCCTCGCCGCAATCGCCCATGCCGTGAGGGCGGGGTACGAGCCGCGACCGTCTGCTTCGAGGAGCGCTGACCTCGCCGGCACTCGGCCGTACGCGGATGGCAGTCAGCAAGAAGCACAGCGGGCCGCAGCGTCAGTCGGCGGCGAGACGAAGCCGGTCGGTCAGCCCGCCGTGTGATGCGGCCGAAGCAGCCCGCGCCCCGGGGTGGAAGTGCCCGAGGCCGCGGGGAGTGCGGTCGGTGAGGTGCTGCTCAGCCGAGCGGGTTGGTGGTGTCGCGCAGGGTGGCCAGGGCCGGGGCGTACATGCGGGACTTGATGGTGCCGAGTGTGTCGCCGGCCTTGGCCACCTGTGCTTGGGCGATCTCGATGGCGGTGAAGCGCACGGCGTCCTCGGGGAGCGCGCCTGGTCGACGATGCCGGCGGCCGCGGCGTCGGAGCCGCCGTAGCGGCGGGCGGTGACCATGGCCTCGTGGGCGGTCTGCGGCATCAGCCGGGACTGGATGAGGGCGGCCATGCCGGGGGTGAAGGGGATGTTGATGTCCGCTTCGGGCAGACACCAGTAGCCGCGGTCGGCACGCATCACGCGGAAGTCATGGGCGAGGGAGAACATCGCGCCGGCGGCGAAGGTGTGTCCCTGCAGCGCGGCCACCGTGATGGCCGGCAGCGACAGCATCCGCGCGAACAGTTCGTGGACGGAGGCGACGTAGTCCACGTGCTGGTCGGCATGGGCGAACACCCAGTCCAGGTCGAGCCCGTTGGAGTAGAACTTGCCGGTGGCGGCGGTGACCAGGGCGCGAGGGCCTTCCGCCTTCTCGACCTCGTCGAGCGCGGCGCTGATGAGAAGACGGCGGCGGCCGAGAGGGCGAGCTGGGGTGCGTCGTCGTTGGTCTCGACGGCCACCGCCACGATCGGGCAGCCGACGCGGAAGTCGCCCTCCACGAGCCGGTCCCGCCACGGCGCGAAGAACGCGTCGACGGCCTCCACCGGGTCGTCCGCCTGCATGGCGGCGTCGATCAGGCCGGCGATGAAGGCCCCCGCCAGTGCCACCGCCTCGTCGATGAGCTGCGTCCGCCCACCGGGGAAGTGGTGATACACCGAGCCCCGAGGGGCTCCGCTGTGTGAGAGCACCCGGTCGATGCTGGTCGCACTCGCCCCGTACTCGCGCAGCAGAGCGGCAGCACTGAGGATCATCCGGTCACGGCTGTCACTCCTGCGCGGGCTCACCTGCCCTCATCCTTCCGACGACGGAGTGGCCCGCCAGGTGAGCTACTTGTCGGTAACTTATGGGGTATGGCGGTGACCGTTCGGTCGCGGCCGCGGCGAGCGCCGGGGGCCGGCTGTTCCGCCGCGACGGGGAGACACCCCACATCCTGGCCGCGGCCGGCGCCTTCACGGCCCTGCGGGGCGGGACGCCCTCCTCGCCGGTTGCCCCCGGCCCGGCGACCGCGTTCGGGAGGTGCCGCTCGCGCTCCGCCTCGGCCTCTCCCGCCGGGAAGTCCGCGCGGGACTGCGGGCCTTGGCCGAGGAGGGCATGCTCGATCTGCTGCCGGGCGGCGCGACCGCTGTCCCCGCCGCCACCGCGAAGGACGTCCTCGATCTCTACGCCCTGCGCGCCAGCCTCGGGGCGCTGCTCATCCTCCGTGTCGCCATGCTCGGCCCGGAGAGACTCGCCCCGGCCTCGGCGGCCCTGGCGGAGATCCGCGCCGCCGCCCGGGACAACGACCACGTCCGCAGCGGGGAGGTCGACCTGCGGTTCCAGGACGCGCTGGCCCGTATCGCGGACCTCCCGCAGGCCGCCGGTACCTTCGAACGGCTCACGGCCCGCCTGCGCATGTTCGTCAGGGCTCTGCACATGGACTACAGCCAGGCCTGTGACGCCATCACCGACGAAAACACCGCCATCCACGACGCATTGCTGGGCGCCGACGGAAACGAGGCGGCCCGCCTGTGGCGGGTCAAGATCGAACGCCGCGTCCGCTTCATGATCGCCCGGCTCCCCGAGGACGATGTCGCCCCGCACCTGTGGACCACCTTGGCGGGCAGGCCCCGCATGCGCCCGGGGGACGGGGATCCGCGGGGCGCCGCGCACTGACGCGGCGAGCCGCTCAGATGGCCGCGCGAATGGCCTGTTCGAAGCCCGCGACATGAGTGCGGGCGAGATGCGCCGCCTTGTCGGGGTCACCGGCGACGATCGCCTCGATCAACGGTCCGTGCTCTTCGACGTGACCGGCCATGTCGGACAGCCGGTCGACGAACAGGCACCAGATGCGGGTGGCCAGGTTGTCGTAGTGGACGAGAGTGTCCTCCAGGTACGGGTTGTGCGTGGCGGCGTAGATGGCGCGATGGACCTGAAGGTCCAGGTGCATGAGCTCGGTGGCATCCTGCCGACCGGAATCCGCGCTCTCCAGCTCCCGCCGCAGGACCGTCAGAGTCGCACGGTCCGTGGCCGTGGCCCGCCGCGCGGCCTGGGCCGCGGCCAGGGGTTCCAGTTCCTGGCGCACCTCGGAGATGTGGGCCAGGTCGGTGATGTTGACCTCGGTGGCGAAGGTGCCGCGCCGGGGATAGGCCGTGATGAGACGCTCGTACTGGAGCCGCTTGAGCGCCTCGCGCACCGGCGTCCGTCCGACGCCGAGCGACTGCGCCAGCTGTTCCTCGTTGATCGGCGCACCCGCGCGGATCTCCAGCATGACGAGCCGGTCGCGGATGATGCGGTACGCGCGCTCGGCGAGGGACAGCTCCTCGCCCCCGGCCTCTGTCGCCACCTGCTGCATAAAGCCCCCTTGACCTGTCGAGCACGCTCACATACCTTACCGCAGAGGCTGATATATCAGTCATTCATTAGTCGGCTCTCAGAACGGTGTGCAGATGGCAACGAACCCGTCGATCACCACGGTCGCCTCCTCCCTCTCCCTCCCGCTCGGCGAGCTCGACCCGGAGGTCGCCACCGCGGTGGACGCCGAGCTGCACCGTCAGCAGTCCACCCTCGAGATGATCGCCTCGGAGAACTTCGCCCCGGCCGCCGTCATGGAGGCCCAGGGCTCGGTACTGACCAACAAGTACGCCGAGGGTTACCCGGGCCGCCGCTACTACGGCGGCTGCGAACACGTCGACGTCGTCGAGCAGTTGGCCATCACCCGGGTGAAGGAGCTGTTCGGCGCCGAGGCCGCGAACGTGCAGCCCCACTCGGGTGCCCAGGCCAACGCGGCCGCGATGTTCGCGCTGCTGGAGCCCGGTGACACGATCCTCGGCCTCGACCTGGCGCACGGCGGTCATCTGACCCACGGCATGCGCATCAACTACTCCGGCAAGCTGTACAACGTCGTGCCGTACCACGTGCGCGAGTCCGACCTGCGCATCGACATGGACGAGGTCGAGCAGCTCGCTCTCGCCCACCGGCCCAAGATGATCGTCGCCGGCTGGTCGGCCTACCCCCGTCGGCTGGACTTCGCCGCCTTCCGGCGGATCGCCGACGCGGTGGGCGCGTATCTGATGGTGGACATGGCGCACTTCGCCGGGCTGGTGGCCGCGGGCCTGCACCCGAACCCGGTGCCGTACGCCGACGTCGTGACGACCACCACGCACAAGACCCTCGGCGGCCCGCGCGGCGGGGTGATCCTCAGCCGGGCCGGCCTGGCCAAGAAGATCAACTCAGCTGTCTTCCCGGGCCAGCAGGGCGGCCCGCTGGAGCACGTCATCGCGGCGAAGGCCGTGGCCTTCAAGGTGGCGGCGAGCGCGGAGTTCAAGGAGCGCCAGCAGCGAACCCTGGACGGCGCCCGCATCCTCGCCGGACGACTGCTGGCCGACGACGTGGCCGAGGCCGGGATCACCGTGCTGACCGGCGGCACCGAAGTCCACCTGGTCCTCGTCGACCTGCGGAACTCCGCGCTCGACGGGAAGCAGGCCGAGGACCGGCTGCACCGCATCGGCATCACCGTCAACCGCAACGCGGTGCCCTTCGACCCCCGCCCGCCGATGGTCTCCTCGGGCCTGCGGATCGGCACCCCGGCCCTGGCCACCCGCGGCTTCGGCGAGACGGAGTTCCGCGAGGTCGCCGACATCATCGCCCAGGCCCTGAAGGACGAGCAGCTCGGCGACGAGCGTGCGGGCCTGCTGCGCGACCGGGTCGAGAAGCTCGCCGGCGCGTTCCCCCTCTATCCCCACCTGCCCCACCTGCCCCACGTGAACGGAGACGCGGCATGACCACCAAGCCACTGCCGGAGCACCCGGACTGGCTCTGGCGCAACCCCGAGCCGCGCTCCTCCTACGACGTCATCATCGTCGGCGCGGGAGGCCACGGCCTGGCCACCGCCTACTACCTCGCCAAGAACCACGGCATCACCAACGTGGCGGTCCTGGAGAAGGGCTGGCTGGCCGGCGGCAACATGGCCCGCAACACCACGATCATCCGCTCGAACTACCTGTGGGACGAGAGCGCGGCGATCTACGAGCACGCGCTCAAGCTGTGGGAGCGGCTCCCGGAGGAACTGGACTACGACTTCCTGTTCAGCCAGCGTGGCGTCCTCAACCTCGCGCACACCCTGCAGGACGTCCGCGAGGGCATGCGCCGCGTCAACGCCAACCGCCTCAACGGGGTCGACGCCGAGTGGCTCACCCCGGAGGAGGTCGCCAAGGTCTGCCCCATCCTCAACGTCTCCTCCCGCACCCGTTATCCGGTCCTGGGCGGCACCTTCCAGCCACGGGCCGGCATCGCCAAGCACGACCACGTCGCCTGGGCACTGGCGCGCCGGGCCGACGAGATGGGCGTCGACCTGATCCAGGGCTGCGACGTCACCGGCTTCCTCAAGGACGGCGACCGGGTCGTGGGCGTCGAGACCAACCGCGGCCGCATCCTCGCCGGCCGGGTCGGCCTCGCGGCGGCCGGGCACAGCAGCGTGCTGGCCGAGCGGGCCGGCGTCCGGCTGCCGGTGCAGTCCCACCCCCTCCAGGCGCTGGTCTCCGAGCTGCACGAGCCGGTCCACCCGACGGTCGTCATGTCGAACCACGTGCACGTCTACGTCTCCCAGGCCCACAAGGGCGAGCTGGTGATGGGCGCCGGCGTCGACTCGTACAACGGCTACGGGCAGCGCGGCTCCTTCCACGTCATCGAGCAGCAGATGGCCGCCGCCGTCGAACTGTTCCCCGTCTTCGCCCGTGCCCACGTGCTGCGCACCTGGGGCGGCATCGTCGACGTCAGCCCGGACGCCTCCCCGATCATCGGCACGACCCCCGTCGAGAACCTCTACGTCAACTGCGGCTGGGGCACCGGCGGGTTCAAGGCCACCCCGGCCGCCGGCTGGACCTTCGCGCACACCATCGCCACGGGCGAACCGCATCCCCTGAACGCCCCCTTCGCCCTCGAACGTTTCGCGACGGGCGCCCTGATCGACGAGCACGGCGCCGCAGCCGTGGCCCACTGAGGAGGACACCGTGCTGCTGATCAGCTGCCCATGGTGCGGTCCCCGTAACGAGACCGAGTACCACTACGGAGGACAGGCCCACGTCCCCTATCCCGAGAACCAGGCGGACCTCACCGACGAGCAGTGGGCCGAGTACGTCTTCTACCGCGACAACCCCAAGGGCCCCTTCGCCGAGCGGTGGATGCACGGCATCGGCTGCCGCCGCTGGTTCAACGTCCTGCGCGACACCGCCACCCACGAGGTACTGACCTCCTACCGGCTCGACGAGCCCCGCCCCGAACTGCCCCAGGCCGGAGGGAACCGATGACCGACCAGCACTTCCGGCTCCGGCAAGGGGGCCGCATCGACCGCGACGCCGTGCTGCGGTTCACCGTCGACGGGCGGGAACTGACCGGGCACCCCGGCGACACCGTCGCCTCGGCGATGCTGGCGAACGGCCTCGTCGAGGTCGCCCCGTCGCTCTACCGCGGCCGCCCGCGCGGCATCGTCGCCGCGGGAGTCGAGGACCCGAACGCCCTGTTGCAGGTGGACGGTTCGTACGCGGAGGGCATGCTGCCCGCGACGACGGCGGAGCTGTACGACGGCCTGTCCGCCACGACACTGTCCGGGATGGGGCGGCTCGATCCGGGCACGGACCCCGCCGTCTACGACAAGAAGTACGTGCACACCGACGTCCTGGTCGTCGGCGCCGGACCGGCCGGGCTCGCGGCCGCCGCCGCTGCCGCGGGCTCCGGCGCCCGCGTCATCCTCGTCGACGACCAGCCCGAGCCCGGTGGTTCGCTGCTCTCCGGAAGCACCGAGAGGGTCGGCGCGCAGAGCGCCCTGGAGTGGGTCGCCGAGGTCCGCGCGGCACTCGACGCCGCACCCGAGGTCGTCGTACTGCAACGCACCACGGCATTCGGCTCGTACGACGACAACTACCTGCTGGCCCTCCAGCGGCGCACCGACCACCTCGGCGCCGACGCCCCCGACGCTTCCGCGGGTGTCTCGCGCCAGCGGCTGTGGCACATCCGGGCCCGCCAGGTGGTCCTGGCGACCGGCGCGCACGAGCGTCCGCTGGTCTTCGCCGGCAACGACCGCCCCGGCGTGATGCTCGCCGCGGCCGTGCGCTCGTACCTCAACCAGTACGCCGTGGCGCCGGGTGCGCGAGCCGTGGTGAGCACGACCAACGACAGCGCCTATGACACGGTCGCCGACCTGCACGCCGCCGGAATCGACATCGCCGCCGTCGTGGACGCGCGCCCCGAGCTGTCCCACCGGGCCGCCGAGGTCGCCGTGGCGACCGGGGTGCGGGTCCTGACGGGCAGTGCGGTGGTCGACACCGACGGGGACGGCCGGCTGACCGGCGTCACCGTCCAGGCCCTCGACGAGAGCGGTCGACTCACCGGTGCTCCCGAGTCCTTCGACTGCGACCTGCTCGCCGTCTCGGGCGGCTGGAGCCCGGTGGTGCACCTGCACAGCCAGCGTCAGGGCAAGCTGCGCTGGGACGAGGACCTGGTCGCCTTCGTGCCAGACGGCACCGTTCGGGACCAGCAGGTCGTGGGTGCGGCCCGTGGGACGTACGGCCTCGACGGCTGCCTGGCCGAAGGGGCGCGGGCCGGAGCGCTGGCCGCGACGGACGCCGGCTTCCCGGTGCCTGTGCCCACGGCTTCGTACAAGGGCGCACGTCCTGAGGTGCGCGCCCTCTGGCTCGTGCCCGGCCCCGACGGTGAACCCAGCAGCTGGGACACCCACTTCGTCGACCTGCAGCGCGACGTCAGCGTCGCCGACGTATGGCGGTCCACCGGCGCGGGCATGCGCGGCGTCGAGCACGTCAAGCGGTACACCTCGCTGGGCACGGCCAACGACCAGGGCAAGACGTCCGGCGTCAACGCGATCGGCGTGATCGCCGAGGCACTCGGCGCGGGCGCGTCTCCCGGGGACATCGGCACCACGGCCTACCGGGCGCCCTACACACCGGTGGGCTTCGCCGCCCTGGCCGGTCGTGAGCGGGGCGAGCTGTTCGACCCCGAGCGCACCACGTCCATCCACAGCTGGCATGTGGCACACGGCGCGGAGTTCGAGGACGTCGGGCAGTGGAAGCGCCCCTGGTACTTCCCCCTGCCCGGTGAGGACATGGACACCGCCGTGGCCCGTGAGTGCCGCGCGGCCCGCGAGGGCGTCGCGATCATGGACGCCTCCACCCTCGGCAAGATCGAGATCTGGGGCGCGGACGCGGGCGAGTTCCTCAACCGCATCTACACCAACGCCTTCAAGAAGCTCAAGCCCGGCATGGCTCGCTACGGCGTGATGTGCAAGCCCGACGGCATGATCTTCGACGACGGCGTGACACTGCGCCTCGACGAGGGCCGTTTCTTCATGACCACCACCACCGGTGGCGCCGCCGGCGTCCTGGACTGGCTGGAGGAGTGGTCGCAGACCGAGTGGCCCGAACTCGACGTCCACTGCACCTCGGTGACCGAGCAGTGGTCGACGATCGCGGTCGTCGGCCCCAAGTCGCGCGAGGTCGTGGCCCAGCTCGCGCCCGACGTCGACCTGTCCGCCGAAGCCTTCCCCTTCATGGCCTTCCGCGAGACCACCCTGGCCTCCGGCATCCCGGCCCGCATCTGCCGGATCTCCTTCTCCGGCGAACTCGCCTACGAGATCAACGTCTCCGCGTGGTACGGCCTGACCGTCTGGGAGCAGGCGTACGCGGCCGGGCAGCCGTACGGCATCACCCCGTACGGCACAGAGACCATGCACGTGCTGCGCGCCGAGAAGGGGTACATCATCGTCGGCCAGGACACCGACGGCACCGTCACCCCACAGGACGCGGGTATGTCCTGGGTGGTCTCGAAGCAGAAGGAGTTCGTCGGCAAGCGGTCCTACTCCCGCGCCGACACCTCCCGCGCCGACCGCAAGCAGCTGGTCGGACTGCTGCCCGCCGACCGCACGACCCGGCTGCCCGAGGGCACCCAGCTCGTCGCGCCGGACGTACCCGTCACCCCCGAGGCCGGGCCGGTGCCGATGCTCGGCCACGTCACCTCCAGCTACCACAGCCCGGCCCTCGGCCGCCCCTTCGCCCTCGCCCTCGTCGCCGACGGGCGGGCCAGGATCGGCGAGACCCTGCTCGCCCCCGTGGGCGAGGACCTCGTGCCCGTCGAGGTGGCCGACTTCGTCCTCTACGACCCCGAAGGGACCAAGCGAGATGGCTGAGCCGATCGCCGCACTGCGGACGAGCCCCGTGGCGCATCTGGAGGAACGGATGCGCGCCGCCGCCGTCACCGGCGCCCGCGGCGTCACGCTGACCGAGTGGCCGTTCATCACCATGGTGAACGTGCGCGTCGACCCCGCGTCCGAAGCGGCCGACCGTATCGAGAAGGCCCTGGGGGCGCCGCTCCCTCCGAAGTGCGGCCTCACCTCCACGTCCGGACCCCACACCATCCTCTGGCTCGGCCCCGACGAGTGGCTCGTGCTGTCCCAGGCCGACGCGACCGCTGTGGTCGCCGAGGTGCGGGAGGCACTCGCCGAAGACCCGGGCTCCGTCGTGGACGTCTCTGCGAACCGCACCACGCTGGAGCTGAGCGGCCCGGCCGCCCGGGACGTGCTGGAAAAGGGCTGCCCGTTGGACCTCCACCCCCGGGCCTTCGAACCCGGCCAGGCCCTGTCGACCACGGTGGGACCCGTCGCCGTACTGCTCTGGCAGGTCGACGACACGCCGACGTACCGGCTCCTCCCGCGCTCCTCGTTCGCCGACTACCTGGCCCGCTGGCTCATCGACGCGATGAGCGAGTACCACGGCCCGGAGACTCCCTGATGGCGTTGAGCGCGTTCGACCTGTACTCGGTCGGCATCGGCCCCTCCTCCTCCCACACGGTGGGGCCGATGCGCGCGGCCCGACGTTTCGTCGGGCTCCTGGAGGAGGAGGGCCTGCTGCCGTCCGTCAGCCGAGTGCGGGCCGAACTGTTCGGCTCGCTCGGCGCGACCGGCCACGGCCATGGCTCGGACAAGGCGGTCGTGCTCGGGCTGGAGGACGAAGATCCCGCCACCGTGGACACCGACCGGGCCGACGGCCGGTTCGCGCAGGTACGCGAAAGCCGCACGTTGCTCCTGGCGGGCAAGCACCGGATCGGCTTCGACAGCGATACCGACCTGCAGCAGCGGCGCGCCGCGCCCACGTCCCGCTCGTCGGTCGGGACGCTCACGAACCTGTCCAATTCCCTGCGCATGCTCTTCTCCCGCGCGGGCGACTACCCGCCCGGCGCGGAGCGCCTCGACTCGGACGCCTTCTCCCCGAACACGGCGGCCGGGGCGTGCCCGGAGTGCCACGGGCTGGGCCGGGTGCACCATACGACCGAGGAATCACTGGTCCCGGACGCCTCACTGTCCATCCGTGCGGGTGCCATCGCCGCGTGGCCCGGTGCGTGGCAGGGCAAGAATCTGCGCGACATCCTCGACGCGCTCGGATACGACGTGGACCGGCCCTGGCGCGAACTACCTGCCGAACAGCGGGAGTGGATCCTGTTCACGGACGAGCAGCCGGTCGTGACGGTGCATTCGGTGCGGGAGGCCCACCGCATCCAACGGCCGTACCAGGGCACGTACATGAGCGCCCGCCGGTATGTGATGAAGACGTTCGCCGACACCAAGAGCGCGGCCCTACGGGCGAAGGCGGAACGCTTCCTGCAGAGCGAGCACTGCCCGGCGTGCGGTGGGAGCAGGCTGCGGCCCGAGGCACTGGCGGTGACCTTCTCGGGCCGGACGATCGCCGAACTGGCCGCGCTGCCGTTGGCGGAGCTGGCCGACCTGCCGGCGAGCACCTCTCGGACGGCCCATGTCCTCACCGACGACCTCAGGTCCCGTATCGAGCCGATCCTCGAACTGGGTCTCGGCTACCTCAGCCTGGACCGTGCGACGCCCACCCTGTCGGCGGGGGAGCTGCAACGGCTACGCCTGGCCACGCAGTTGCGATCCGGGCTGTTCGGTGTGGTGTACGTCCTCGACGAGCCGTCCGCGGGGCTGCACCCGGCGGACACCGAGGCCCTGCTCACCATGCTGGACCGGCTGAAGACCTCGGGCAACTCGGTGTTCGTGGTGGAGCACCACCTCGACGTGATGCGTGGCGCCGACTGGTTGGTGGACGTGGGCCCGCTCGCCGGCGAGCACGGCGGGAGGGTGCTGCACAGTGGGCCGGTGGCGGAGCTGGCCTCGGTCACGGAGTCGGCGACGGCCCGCTTCCTCTTCGGCCGGTCGCCCGCGCCGGCCCGTCACGGCCGTTCCCCCCGGGGACAGTTGAAGGTCGGGCCGGTGACCCGGCACAACCTGCGCGGAGTCACGGCCGAATTCCCGCTGGGCGTGTTCACCGCGGTCACCGGGGTGTCCGGATCCGGGAAGTCCACGCTCATCGGTGAGCTCCGTGAGGATCTGGCGGGCGTGGGACGGCTGGTGTCGGTCGACCAGAAGCCCATCGGCCGCACCCCGCGCTCGAACCTGGCGACGTACACCGGCCTCTTCGACGTCGTCCGCAAGGTGTTCGCGGCCACTGACGAGGCGCGCGAGCGCGGTTACGGTGCCGGGCGGTTCTCCTTCAACGTGGCGGGCGGGCGCTGCGAGACCTGCCAGGGCGAGGGCTTCGTGAGCGTGGAGCTGCTGTTCCTGCCGAGCACGTACGCGCCCTGCCCGGAATGCGGCGGCTCCCGCTACAACCCTCAGACGCTGGAGGTGACCTACCGGGGACACACCATCGCTCAGGTGTTGGACCTGACGGTCGAGGCGGCGGCGGAGTTCTTCGCGGGCACCCCGGCCGCTGCGCGCAGCCTCGGCACCCTGCACGACGTGGGCCTCGGCTATCTGCACCTCGGGCAGCCCGCGACCGAGCTGTCCGGCGGCGAGGCCCAGCGCATCAAACTCGCCGGCGAACTGCGGCACGGACGCCGCAGCCACACCCTGTACGTCCTCGACGAGCCCACAACCGGCCTCCACCCGGCCGACGTGGAGGTACTGATGCGCCAGCTGCACGGCCTCGTCGACGCCGGGCACACCGTGGTGGTCGTCGAACACGACATGGCCGTGGTCGCCGGCGCCGACTGGGTGATCGACCTGGGCCCGGGCGGCGGCGACGCGGGCGGGCGGATCGTGGTGGCGGGAACGCCGGCCGAAGTGGCTGGGGCGGAGAGGAGCGCGACCGCACCGTTCCTGGCTCGGACGATCGCGCCCACAGGTTAAGACCGTGTCCCGCCGAGTCTCCGTGGTGGGCCGGCCGGCCGACGGGCGGGCATGGAAGCACGCTCACACCTACGGAGTCGGTCCCCCGCCTAGGTCAGCGTGGTTCGCGGATGACGGCGACGCCACCACCCAGTGGGACAGTGGCGGTGCCCTCGACCGGCGTGCCGGTGAGGAGTTCCATGCCCTTGGCCGGTACGTCGGCTCCTTGACGCGGGCGAAGCAGCGGCGTCAACGCGGTCACGTACAGCGTCGTCGACCTGGGCGGCGGCATCTCCGACGGTGCCACCTACATCCTGTCCAACGCGAACAGCGACCTGAGGCTCACCATCGCCGGCGGCTCCACCGCCAATGGTGCGGGCGCGACCCAGCGGACCACGACCAACGCCACCGACCAGCAGTGGCGGTTCGTGCAGCAGTCGTCCGGGTTCTTCAAGATCTTCAACGTGGCCAGTGGCAAGGTACTGGGTGTGGAGAACCGGTCCACCGCCACGGCGCCCGGATCCTGCAGTGGGACGACAACGGCACCCTCGACCACGAATGGGCCGTCTCCCCGCTCGCCGACCAGCCAACGAGCCGCACAGGCCCAAGGCAGCGGGTTACGCGGTGGCCAGCTGAAGGCCCGCTGCCCAAGTCGAAGGACAGCGGGCCGACTGATCATGAGTCGTGTCAGGGGTCCCGCTACGGCGTGAACGAACCGGGCGCGGGAACAACAGATCGATCTTCCGCGAGCCCTTGGGTGGGCCGTCGATCAGCTCACGAGGTGTGGACCTCCAGTGCGGCGCGGACCGCCGACTCCAGGGCGCCCTCGATCCAGGCCGGCTTGAGAGAGGTGTGGTCACCCGCGAAGTGCATCGGGCCTTCGGGCACGGGAATGGAGGGCAGCAACTCGGTGTGCTGGCCGGGGAGCAGTACGGACGCCTCTCCGTAGGCGTAGGGGTCGCGCAGCCAACTCTGGGTGCGTCCGGCGCCGGTGTAGAAGACCTCTACGCGCTGGCCGTAGACCTGCTGCAGTCCGCACAGGGCGTGCGGGTAGCGGGCCTCGTCGTCCAGGGAGTCCCAGCGGAGTGCGTCGTCCGCCCAGCTGTAGGAGGCCAGCACCACTCCGCCGGAGCTGCCGGGCACCGGGTGGGAGGGGTGGTACATGAACCGGTTGGCGCTGTCCGACACCGAGCCGCCGCCCACGACGTGTGCGGCCTGGGGCTGGTCGCGGGAGACGGCACGGTTGGCGGCGTAGTGGGTGCGTTGGCCCGTGGTGATGTGGCCGGCCGGCACGGAGGGATGAGCGCCGAGGAGGCTGCCGTCGACGGGTGTGCGGCCGGTGCGGTAGGAGTCGTACAGCTTCGGGTCGATCCGCCCCAGCTCGCGCTTCCAGTCGGCCTCCGTGAACTCCCACCAACGGCGGCTGAACTCCAGTAGCACCTTCGTGGCGCTGTCATAGTGCAGTTCCGCGACCGCGCGGCGCTTTCGGTACGACATCAGGGGGCTGATCTGTACGTGCCGTAGACCGGAGAAGGGCACGGTGACCACGGCGGCGTCCGCGGTGAACTGCTCGCGCACCACCGGGCCGTCGCGCCCCTCGGAGACCGTGTCCACCCACACCTGAGGGCCCTTGCGGCCGACGTGCCGGGTGTCGGAGGAGGGACGGTCGGGATCGTGGTACTCGACGCGGGTGACCCGGCGGTCGAACCGGACCGTGTCGCGCACCTGCGCCAGCAGCGCGTCCGGCAGCACCGCCGTGCCGCCCTCCAGCTCCCAGAAGGCGGTGTCGGGGCTGATGAGGGAGGAGCCGATGAAGCTGTGGATGAACGACAGGGGCAGGCGTGACGTGAGGTTCTCCAGGGTGCCGATCAGGTCGACAGTGCGCTCGTCCAGCCCGGCGTGCTCGGTCAGGAAGCGGAACATCGACCAGTCGCCGAACCGCTGGATGACCCTGGCCCAGCCCCGCACCCGTTCCGGCAGCGGCTTGTCGACCCGCTTGCCGCCGGCGTCCACGGTGCTGAACTCGTCGCGCACCGGATCCAGCACCGACCGAAGGATGGCCCCGGCGGGAGTGTCCCAGCGGGCGCGCGGCACGCCGAACGACCGGTTGATGCGGCGGGGCGCGCGGGCGTAGTCGACACGCCGCATCCGGATGCCGTTGACGTAAATCCAGGTGCGGTTGGCGGGCCGACCGTCACCGTCGACGTCAACGTAGTGGAAACGCCGCTTCTTCAGGTCCAGTTGGTCGATCAGACCCATCACCAGCGGGTGGCTGGAGGGCAGGCGCATTGCGCCCGCCTCGGCGTACTGGCGAGGGTCGGCGAAGGGCTGAGCCGCCCGTTCGTGACCGCCGCGGCGGAAGGTCTTGATGCGTCCGCCCGCCCGGTTGCCGTTCGCCTCGAGAACGGTCACGTGGTGGCCCGCCCGCTTCAGCAGTAACGCCGTCACCAGACCGGCCGGGCCGGCCCCGACGACGAGGACCTTCTTGGGCGTGGCCGTCCGCTGAGCGGGCAGTCCGTCCTTGAGTACGCGCTCGTAGCGTGGGACCAAGGGGCGGTCGTGGTCGTCCACGACCAACAGGGCCCGGGCCACAGCCAGGCACCTGTCGAAGTCCGCGCCCCGGGTGGGCGCCGGTGCGGCCGGGACGGCCTGTACGGCCTGTACGGCCTGTAGGGGCATCGCCGCGGCAGGCGTGCCACTGGTCAGAGCCGTGGCCGCCGCAGCCGTTCCCGCCGCCGTTGTGAAGCTGCGCCTGGACAGGCCTGAACCTGCCACGACGGCCTCGTGATCTTCAGTCATGACGCACTTGTACCGGTCGGCCGACCCGACCCGCCCACCTGCGCCGCGGCGTTGCCCCGAACGAGCGATGCCGAGGTCAAACCGCTGACGCCCAGCCGGACGTCCGCGGAGCGGCGCCTTCGGTGAGGTCCCCGAAGGGATGAAAGACAGACGGTGATCCGCGTGTCGCGGCCGCCTCGTAGGCACACTTCCGCGTGTCACGGCCGCCTCGTCGGCACACGTCCGTGGCCGTGTGGCCGTGTGGCCGTGCGCGGTCGGTGGGGGAGCAGCGGGGCAAACCGGAGCGGCACGGCTGCCGCCGCCGGAACCTCGGCGGAACAGGGGGCAGGCGTGGGACGAAGGGCTTCACTCAAAGGCAGGGCACGCTACTGGTTCGACACCACCTTGACACGCGGCACCTCCGCGCTCGTCGGCTGGCTGGCCCTGGGCTGCCTCGTAATCGTCTTCCCGGCGAGCGCCGTGCTGGTGTGGACGGACCCACATGCGCCCGCGTCCCGCTCGGGGAGGCTGGTAGAGATCTGGCGTCTGACCGGTGAGACACTGCGGCTCGGCGGGGCGACAGGCCCACTCCTGCGCGTGCTGTTGTCGGTACTGCTCGCCCTGGTCGCCCTGGTGTACGTCTCCACCCTCGTCGGTCTGATCACCACCGGACTCACTGAGCGGCTCACCGCACTGCGGCGGGGTCGCTCCACCGTCATCGAGCAGGGGCACTCGGTGGTGCTGGGTTGGTCCGAGCAGGTGTTCACGGTGGTGAGCGAACTGGTGGCCGCCAACGCCAACCAGCGGTATGGCGCGGTGGCCGTACTGGCGGACCGGAACAAGACCAGCATGGAGGAGGCCCTCAGGAGCAAGGTGGGGACCACCGGCCGTACCCGGCTGATCTGCCGTAGTGGTCCCCCCACCGACCCCGCCCTGCTCGCCCTGACCAACCCGGGCGCGGCCAGCGCTGTGTTGGTGCTGCCCCATGACGATCCGTCAGCAGACCCGGAAGTGGTCAAGACGCTGCTGGCGCTGCGGTCCGCGCTCGGCGAGGAGGAAGGCCCGCCCGTCGTCGCCGCCGTCAGAGACGACCGGTACCGGCTGGCCGCCTCCCTCGCCGCGGGAACGCGCGGCATCGTCCTGGAGAGCGACGCGATCACCGCCCGGCTGATCGTCCAGTCCGCCCGCCGTCCCGGACTCTCCCTGGTGTACCGCGACCTCCTGGACTTCGCCGGAGACGAGTTCTACCTCGCCTTCGACCCGGCCCTGATCAGCCGCTCCTTCGGCGACACGCTGCTGGCCTACGCCACCTCCAGCGTGGTCGGCCTGCTGCGCGACGGCAGGCCCTTGCTCAACCCGCCGCCGCAGACCCTGATCGGCCCCGGCGACCGGCTGATCGTCATCACCCGGGACGACGACACCGCGCGGCTCAGCGACTGCTCCGGGCTGGTCGACGAGTCGGTGATGACGCCCTGGCAGCCGGCGATCGCCCGGCCCGAACGGCTCCTGATCCTCGGCTGGAACCGGCGGGCCTCGCTCATAGTCGACCAGTTGGGCCAGTACGCCGCGCACGGCTCGGTCATTGCCGTGGTGGCGGACCGGAAGGAGGTGACGGCCGAGCAGGTCCGGGACATCGGTACACACTTCGCACCCCGGCTGACCATCACGTTCCGGCCTGGAGACATCACCCGGCCGGAGACACTTCGGTGCCTGGAGATCGACTCGTACGACAGCGTCGTCGTGCTCGGCCCGGACCCCGTCCCGGGACAGCAGCCCGACGAGGCCGACAACCGGACCCTCGTCACGCTCCTCGTTCTGCACCTGCTGGAGCAGGAGACCGGACGGGAGCTGCCGGTGGTCACCGAGATGACCGACGACCGCAACCGGACGCTCGCGCCCATCAGCCCCGGAGCCGACGTGATCATCAGTGGAAAACTCATCGGCTTGCTGATGGCTCAGATCTCCCAGAACCGGCACCTGGCCGCCGTGTTCGAGGAACTGTTCTCCCTCACCGGCAGTCAGGTCCACCTGCGACCGGCGGCGTCGTACATCCTGCCCGGCTGCGAGGCGTCCTTCGCCACGGTCGTCGCGGCGGCGCAGCAGCGGGGCGAATGTGCCATCGGCTACCGCCGCCACGACCGGGCCACGGCCGTTCCCGACCACGGAGTGCGTATCAACCCGGACAAGAACGAGCGACGGTGCTGGACCGATCGCGACGAGGTGGTCGTGATCGCGTAGGACTGACGCAGCTCCGTTCGGCTCCAGCGGTGCTCTACTCGGCCGCCGTGAAGCCGGCACCTGCTACCGAGGCAACATCACCTTCTACGTCGACCCCATCGAGTGGACGGTCCCCAAGGCGTAGCGGAGTGGTCGCCCATGGCCGACAGCAATGGGCGCCACTATCACCGCCTCGTCGGCGTCCGTGCTGGATCTGCGGCCACAACCTCCCCAACGGTTCTGTGTGCCTGACCTTGATCCAGTCAGCCCTGACGGGGAGGAATTCGGCTGGCCACGGCCATTTCTTTCCACGGCATCATGGATCTTGGCCTCCTGCGCGTGAGCCAGGGCGGCCCTGTCTGTGCGGAGCCGGTGAAGTCGACGATGCGCACCGCCGGGGCGTGGCCGGCCGTCGGTGCACCCGCCGCTCCGGTTCGGCCACCGCCAGCGTCACCACGTTCAGGTCGTGACCGGCCTCCGCCGGCACCTGCCGCGCGACCCGCAGCGTGATCGCCAGCGGCAGTGACGCGGATGGGGGGCCACGACAACGGGATTGCCGGTCACCAGGCCGGCGAACAGGCCCGGACACCCGTTCCAGAGCGGGAAGTCGGGACAGCCGACGAGCAGGGACACCCCGGCCCAGGTCGAGAGCCGGGGCCTGAGCCGCACAATGATCACGCGAGCCCGGCGGGGGATGGAGACGCACGGGGTTCGGCGGACACGGACATCGACAATGCCGACCGTCGGGTGCGCCTGAGCAGTCTCGGTCAGGCCCCGTCCGGTGGATCGGCCTGGTGCCTGCGCAGGCGCTCGGCCATCGGGAGGGGCGTCTCGTTCAGACCGGAGACCGACCCGCTCACCAGCCGTGCGCACGTCCCGTGGCAGGCGAGCTGTTGCTTGTCGTCGCGGTGGGAAACCACCACGGCTTCCGCGTCCGGGGTGCTCCGGTAGTCAGCGCCGCAGATGAGACAGGCCAGCCCGGAGATCATCTCGGCGGTCGGTTCGGGGCGGCCGCGGCGGCGGCCGGAGATCGCGTCCTGTGAATACATATGTCCTGCATCCTCTTGGTCGGTCCAGGGCGTGCGCGAGGTGCCGGAATGCCGGGGAACACCTCGGGAATCAGAAGATTTCCGCTACCGCGGGGCGCGGAACTGGACATGGAAGCCGGCGCGAGGGTACGCGTCAGGAGGCATGGTGCGGCTCTTTTCTGGCCGGATCCGATGTGGTCCGGCCATTGCCGTTCCCCGAGGGCGACGCCGAAACGGATGACGGCGTGCGAGGTGCGCTCGATGCCGCAACCGTACTCCCCGACGGGCCCCGGAGTGTGCCGGACACCGCAGCTGAGCCACCAGGCGTCACCGGCCCTTTCCCCGTCCAGGCAGCCATGCTGCCGGGCGCGGCGAAACTTCCCGTGACTCTGACGTGGTAGCCAGTGGTTGTAGTTGAAGTATGAATCGCTCCGGGTCTGACGGAGGCTCCGGATTGCCCGGGCTGGGTGGAGTCGAGTCGCTCGGTTTCACGCTACCGGTGGGGTGCGGAGTTCGTACTCCACCGCGTCCACCACGGTGGTCGCACCACTTGGTAGAGCGTGAGCTGTGCCCATACTTCCTGTTCGAGACCGGTGGGGTCTGCCGAGCGCAGTACTTGCCCGTCGGCGAGTGTGTGCCGCAGCGTGTAGAAGGCCGATTCGATTTCCCAGCGTTCGTGATAGAGCCGGACCAGGGTCGCGGCGCGTTGGAGCGTGAAACAACCCTTCCTCGGGTAGCCCTTCCAGCGCGCGTGTCCGGTGACGTCGGCCGTCGGTGCGGGCCGTTTCGACGATCGCGCGCGTGCTCAGCCGCACGTTCCGGCCTCGATCCGTGAAGCTGACCCGCGCCGCCGTCGAACGCGCAGCGGGCACAACCGTTTTCGGGAGAGTTCCGTAGCCTTGCCCATGAGGGGGAGCAATGGGGGCGACAGGTTCACCAGCCGTGCCGCGAGGCACCGTACCTCCGGTCGTTGCGGCGCGCTTGGCGCTGTGGACGTTTGTCCTCGTCAACCTGGTGATCGTCGAGGGTCTGTTCTTCACCGCCGGCACCGGCAAGAACAGCGTGCTCACGGTCGCCAAGTTCTTCGGGCTGCACGCCGCCGTGCTGATGCTGTTCCAGCTGTTGTTGGTGGCCCGGCTGTCGTGGCTGGACCGCCGCATCGGCATGGACCGGCTGACGGTGTGGCACCGGTGCGTCGGCTTCACTCTGTTGTGGACGGTCCTCACCCACGCCGTGCTGGTGGTGCTCGGGTACGCAAGACTCGACGACGCGTCGATGATGAAGACGTTCCTCGCGCTGGGCGGCGTGCCGGCCTCGCTGCTGGGCATGTGGGCCGCGGCGTTCCTCGTCGTGGTCGCCGCGGTCTCCGTCCGTCAGGTGCGGCGGCGGTTGCGGTACGAGACCTGGCACGGTCTGCACCTGTTGCTGTACCTGGCGTTGGGGCTGGCGTTCGTGCACCAACTGTTGGAGACCACCACGTTCAACTCGTCCGCGCCGGCCAAGGTCTACTGGTGGGCACTGTGGCTGTTCGCGTTCGGTGCCCTGGTGACGGGGCGCGTCATCGTGCCGGTGTGGCGGAACCTCTATCACCGGTTCCGGGTCGTGGCGGTGGTGCCGGAGTCGGACGACGTGGTGTCGGTCCACATCACCGGCCGCCACCTCGACAGACTGCCGGCCCGGGCCGGCCAGTTCTGTATCTGGCGGTTCCCCGGGCACAACCACTGGTGGCTGGCGAATCCGTTCTCGCTGTCGGCGGCACCCGACGGCCATGCGTTGCGCCTGACGGCCAAGGCGGTCGGCAGCACCAGCGCCGGCCTGCGGCACGTCCCGGTCGGGACCCGCGCGTTCGTCGAGGGGCCGTACGGGGCGTTCACCTCACTGCATCGCACACGGCCCGGCACCCTGCTGATCGCCGGCGGGGTGGGGATCACGCCCGTCCGAGCCCTGCTGGAGGAGGAACCGGCCGGGGACGTCGTCGTGCTCTACCGGGTGCGCAGCGAGAGGGACGCCGTGCTGGTCGACGAGGTACGTGCACTGGTCGCGGCGCGCGGCGGGCGGCTGCACCTGCTGACCGGCCACAGGGGGGAGGGGAGGCCGCCGTTCGAGCCGGAGGGTCTCCGTGCGCTGGTCCCCGACATCACCGAGCGCGACGTGTACGTCTGCGGCCCGCCCGCGATGACCTCGGCCGTGCTCAGTGGCCTACGCGGCCTGAAAGTTCCCCGCCGGCAAGTGCACGCCGAGAGGTTCGGCCTGGCCTGAGGAGTTGTTGTCTTTCCGGACTTGAGGACTGCGTTTCTGCTGGTCGGGCATAGGGTTGGCGATCCCGTGGGAGTTGTGGCCTATCGTGCTGTCGCTGCCCGGGAGGTCGTGGATGCCGTCGGTGGTTGGGCTGTTGGAACAGCGTGAGCTGGGTGCTCGCCGTCGTGTTGCCGAGCTGCGGGAGGAAGCCGACCGCATCCAGGCCGAGTTGGCCGTTGTCGGCGTACTCGCGAAAGTGGCTCTGGCAAGATTTTCGTAGGCGGAGATCATCTGGGTGCTGTGGTCGGCCGGTCCGCGTAGCGGGCAGCCTTTGGGTGTGCTCTGTTGAACTGCCTTACCTGTCACCGCACTTGGCGGGCGTGTCGGTTCTTTCGGTCGACGGCTCTGGACCTGTGGTGGTTGTCCGTGCGCGTACGCGGTCGCTTGCTCCCGCGCCGTGTACGGGCTGCGGGACGCCGAGCGGGTGGTGTCACAGCCGATACGTCAGACGGCTCGGTGATGCGTCGCTGGGCGACCGTGCCGTGCTGATCGAGCTGAGCGTGCGCCGTCTGTACTGCGAGAACACCGCTTGCGGAAAGGTGACGTTCGCCGAGCAGGTACCGGGTTTGACCGTGCGTTATCAACGCCGCACGCCGCTGCTGCAGCGGGTGGTTGAGGCGGCGGGGGTGCTGCTGACGGGCCGGGGTGGGGCCCGGATGCTGCGGGTCCTGAACGTCAGGCTGTCGCGGTGCACCGTCCTGTCGCAGCTGATGCGGATGCCGCTGCCGCCCCTGATCACTCCGCGGGTGCTGGGCGTGGACGACTTCGCCCTCTACCGCGACACCTACGCAACCCTCCTGGTCGATGCCACGACCCGTCTGCCCCTGACGCTCTGGGAGGGACGGGACGCAGAACAGCTCAGCCGCTGGCTTCGTGAGCATCCCGGCGTCGAGATCGTCTGCCGCGACGGCTCGCTGACCTACCGGCAGGGCATCACCGCCGGCGCCCCCGAGGCCATGCAGGTCAGCGACCGCTTCCACCTGTGGCAGGGGCTGTCACGTCGCGTTCAGGACATCGCTGCCGCCCACAGGGGCTGCCTGCCCGCAGCCCTCCCGCCGGCCGAAGACGCCGATCCAGCACCGGTCGAGGCAACCACCGAGGACGCCGCAGCGGACACACGAGCCGGGCAGCACGCCAGGAGACTGTTCCAGGCCGTCCACACCCTGACCGCATCCGGCCGGAGCTACAGCGCCGTGGCCCGGGAGCTCGGCCAGGACCGCCGGACAGTGCGGGAAAGACGCCGCAGGTGCCGGAGGCAGCGAAGACGAAGTCACAGGTTCCGATGTGGCGTGAGGGGCTGGCCTGGTCGGTGCTGTCGGTGGACTACCAGCGCATCCTGCAGGCGCTCGCGGACCGGTCCCGGCTCCGTCAAGGGCCGCTGACCTGCCAGGAGATGGCCGCCTTGTTCGGCATGGACGTGGTGCCGGCACGGGTGGAGGCGCTGCGGTCGAAGGCGAAGCGCCTGGTCGCGCGCGGCTGGCTGGCCGAGCAGCAGCCAGGCCGGTTCACGCTGGCTGCGGGCGTGGCCGGGCCAGGTGGCGGGTCATGAGCAGGGTCATCGACCAGTAGACCATCGCCTCGGCGCTGGTGGTGCGCCGCTCGTAGTCGCGTGCCAGGCGGCGGGTGCGCATCAGGTGGGCGAAGAACCGCTCCACGATCCACCGCTTGGGCAGCACCACGAAGCCACGCATGTCGTCGCTGCGTTTGACGATCGACAGCACCAGTGTGAGCGTGGCCAGGCAGTACTCGACGAGGCTGCCGGTGTAGCCGCCGTCGGCCCAGACCAGCTCCAACTGGTGGTGCGCGTCGGCGACTTGCTGCAGCAGCACCTGGGCGGCGGTCCGGTCGCCGACATCCGTGGCTGTGACCATCACGCCCAGCAGCAGGCCGAGGGTGTCGACCACGACGTGCCGCTTGCGCCCGTTGATCAGCTTGCCGCCGTCGAAGCCGCGGCTGTCGGAGCCGACGACGGCGTCCGCCTTGACGGACTGCGAGTCGATCACCCCGGCCGACGGCTCCGCGTCGCGCCCCAGCCTCTCGCGGAGCCTGGCGCGCAGCCGGTAGTGGAACTCCTTGACCAGGCCGTGGTCACGCCAGCGGCGAAAGAACGCGTAGACCCGGTCCCATGGCGGGAAGTCGGCGGGCATCGCCCGCCACTTGATGCCATTGTCGACCAGGTAGCGGATCGCATCGAGTATCGCCCGGTGGCAGTACGCCTCCGGCTGCCCTCCCCGTGGTCGAAGTGGACTCCACCCACATGATGTCGTAGAACTGCGACAACAGGGCCTCCTGGACAGCTTTTTGGCGTAGACACCCTTTGAGCTACCAAGAGGCCCTGTTCTCATGCGCGCCGGCCGCCGCAGTCACCCGATTGAGACTCCGGCCGACCGATACCGATCAGGATCGGGCCGGCGACAGCCACCGAGCTCGTGAGCCGCAGGCCGCGGGCAGGCGACAGCAGGTCGCCGTCATCGCCGGAACAGCTGGGGGTAGGGGCAGACATCCAGGGGCTCAGCCGGCCGATCCGCCCAGTGCCACCAGGTGTGACCCTCCGGGCACCTCCAGGCGTGTCGGCACACACGCTGCTTGTCCTCATCGCGGAGAGACAGGACAAGGCCCAGGCTCTTCATCACGCGCCCGCAGTCAGGGCAGTTCAGCGGCTCGGGGGCGTGGTCCACGGCGGACAGGCTAGCTCACCCGATCGAAACTCCCGTTCGGTCCACACCCCTCAAGATCGGAACGACAACAACCTCTGAGCGAGGGAGTCGGGGCGGAAGGCCTGCGGCCATGGCCGCAGCACTCACCCGGCCGCGCACGCCACCTGCCTGCTCCGCCGCGGACGTGCCCGCACGGCGTCCGCGCCCAGCAGTGGGCAGCCGTCCGGTCCCGCGCCGCGGCCACATGGTCGCCGGTGCGAGACACCTGGCGTGTGGCCGGCCGGTCTCGACGTCCACCGCGTGCGGCTTCTTTCTACGCTGCAGAACGGGTGAGCTGTCGGAAGCCCTCGGGGGAACAGGGCGGGTACACAGCTTTTGCTTCCGGTTTCCGAACGTATGACGCCCAACACCCGCGCCCAGCAGAACCCCGAGATCGAGACAGACTCAGCGGAGTCCTCCTACGCTGACGCCACATCAAGTGCACGGCCGGAGCACGACCGAGTGACCACGGGCGGTCTCACCGAGGCGAACCTGAAGAGTCTGTCCGGCGGGCGTCCATTCGAGCGAGGGCTCGGATACCTCGACGCGGTGTCCGGGATCGAGATCGACGACGGCTGGGTCGCCGCCATCGTCTTGGCACGGAACGGTACGAGGTCGAGCTGACGCCGGACGGGCCTGGCGGACTGTCGGGCGAGTGCGACTGTCCCTACGGTCTGGAAGGCAACTTCTGCACAACAGGGTCTACGCGCAGCTGGTCGGCCTGCTGCAGAGCATTCGCGACTGCCACCACCGTCTGGGCACACCCGATGAGTGCAGCACGTACATCACCGCTCTGCGCACCACCCAGAAAGGCAAGCGGAGCCTGGTGTGCCGCATGGACGAAATCGGTCTATGAGTCAGGGTGTGGACGACAAGGCCTGGCGCAGGATGCGGAGCCGCGGGCACCGGCGCGGGTTGGAGGCCCTCGGACAGGCGGACGCCGGGCGAGACCGTAGCGGCGAGGTGCGGCCGCGCCGAGCGGCGGGGACGCGCCCACCCCCCCACCGGCCGATGTGGGGTCCGTCTCCGGGTGCCCCGGGTCGCGGGTCCGCTGTGACTTCCCCCACCTGCTCTTGCCGGGGCGAGGAACGCTTACCTACGTTCGGTCGCATGTCCCACCATGGCCGCGCCCTCCCCGGCGAACCGGACGAACCCGCCGCAGAGAGGCCTGCGGCGGACCGACCTGACGCCCTCCCCATGGTCGATTTCGGCGTCGACCTGAGCTCACACGAACTGCTCCGGCGCGCTCATGTCCTGGCCGCTCTCGGCTCCGACTGGGACCCCGTCGCCGCACTGCGCGGCGAGGAAGCGGCGTACGACCTGCTGTATTCCGGCCTCGACGCGGAGCAGCAGCGTGTGTACGACGAGCTGGTCTCGGCCGGTGTCCTACCGCTGAGAGGTGGTGGCGATGCTGCCGCTTGACCCACAGGCCGATGTCGGGCGTCGCGCCTGGGTGGCCTGCCCGAACTGCGACGACCGTCGCGGGTGCGCCACCTGCGAGCAGGGTCGTACCTGTTCCGAGCACTGGCGCTATCTGCTCTCCAACGTCGGCAGCCTGCTCCACCTGCAGTGCCGGTCGTGCACCCACATCTGGACCCACGAGACCCATTTCGGTGCCACCCGCTCCCCGTGGGAGCGCATCACCAGCGGTCTGCGACGACGGTGATCGTCCACAGCGGCTGACCCGGTGAGCCGGGCCGGCGGTGCCGCCGCGGGCGATGGCCGGTGACGCCGGACGGCGGATCGGCACCTGCTTTCGGATGACCTCACCGTCTGTCGTCGGGGACGGCAGACCGCCGTGGCCGAGGATCTCGGTCGGCGGTCATCCCTGCCTGCCGTTCGTCCGCCGGAGGCAGCCGTGCACATCCTGCTCCTAGCCAGCGTGTTCAACAGCCTCACCCAGCGGGCCCACGCCGAGCTGCGCGACCACGGCCACAGCGTGGCGGTGGAACTCGCCCTGCCGGGCGGCTCGTTGCCGGACGCCGTGCGGCGGCACGCACCACAGCTCATCGTGGCGCCGATGCTGAAGACGGCGATTCCCGAGGAGGTGTGGACGGCGCACACATGCCTCGTCGTCCATCCTGGGCCCGTGGGCGATCGCGGACCGTCCTCCCTGGACTGGGCGATTCACGAGGGCGTCGACCAGTGGGGCGTCACCGTCCTGCAGGCCGACGGGGAGATGGACGCCGGTGACGTGTGGGCCTCCGTACCGTGTCGGATTCCCCAGGTGTCCAAGAGCGAGCTGTACCGGGGCGAGATCGCCGACGCCGCGATCGAGGCCGTCATGCTCGCGGTGGAGCGCTTCGCCGGGGGCACCTACGTACCACGCAAGCAGGACGCGGCACGCACGGCCGACGCCGACGCCGACGCCGACGCCGGCCCGGGCCGGCGCCCGTACCTCGACCAGAGCGTCCGGCGGATCGACTGGGCCGAGGACTCCACACAGGACGTCCTGCGCAAGCTGAGAGCTGCGGACTCGCAGCCCGGTGTGCTGGACGTGCTGCTCGGCGGTGAGTGGTACCTGCACGGCGGTCACCCCGAGAGCGTGTTGCGCGGACGCCCGGGCGAACTGCTGGCCACCAGGGCCGGGGCGGTCTGCCGGGCCACCACGGACGGCGCCGTGTGGATCCCCGAGCTACGGCCCCGGCGCGGGCCGGGGCAGCCGCCCACGTTCAAACTGCCTGCCGTGCGGGCGCTGGGCGACCGGCTGTCGCCGCTGCCCGAGCACGCCCTGCCCGTGTTGCCCGAGGTGCGGCACCGTACCTGGGCGGACATCCGCTACCGGGAGGACGGGAACGTGGGCTTCCTCTCGTTCTCCTTCCCCGGCGGCGCCATGAGCACGGAGCAGTGCCGGCGTCTGCTGGGCGCCTACCGGGAAGCGTGCGCGCGGCCCACGTCGGTGCTGGTGCTGGGCGGCGAACGGGACTTCTTCTCCAACGGGATCCACCTCAACGTCATCGAGGCGGCCGACGACCCCGCTGCCGAGTCCTGGGCGAACATCGACGCCATCGACGATCTGGTCGAGGCGGTCCTGACGACGACGGACCGGCTGGTGGTCTCGGCGGTCGCGGGCAACGCCGCGGCGGGTGGGGTGATGCTCGCCCTGGCGGCCGACGAGGTGTGGTGCCGCTCGGGCGCCGTGCTGAACCCTCACTACCGTCTGATGGGCCTGTACGGCTCGGAGTACTGGACGCACACGCTGCCGCGCAGGGTGGGTCCCGCGACCGCCGAACGACTCATGCGTGAGGCTCTGCCCGTCAGCTCGGCGAGCGCACTGCGCCTCGGGCTCGTCGACCGAGTGGTCGACTGCGGTCCTGACGCGTTCGCGCGGGAGGTCGGTGGCCTGGTGGCGCGTCTGGCGTCCCTTCCGGCGACGGCGACACGCATCACCGCGAAGAAGTCGGAGCTGGACCGGCTGGAGAGCGCGACCCCGCTGGCCGGCTTCCGTGCACAGGAGCTGGCCCGGATGCGACGGACCTTCGACGACCCGGAAGCCCCGTACCACGCTCTGCGTCGTTCCTTCGTCCACAAGGTGCGGCCATGGTGCACCCCGCCGCACCTGGCTCCTGCCGCGGTTGCGCGAACCGGTCCGATCCCCTCTGCCGCCGCTGTCACCGGAACGGCCCTCGATGGCGTCTCGTCACGGCCGAACGACTGATACGAAGAAGGGCGACGGTCGAAATATAGGCTTTCATCCCTTACCTCCCCAGGAGGCGGTCCCATGACTGAGGCGACGCCGGGCACGGTCGGCACTGCGGACGCAGGCGGCGCGCCCGCCGACGAGACACCCACGATCCACATTCTCTGGATCAATGCGGGGCTGAGCTGCGACGGCGACTCGGTCGCGTTGACGGCGGCCATGCAGCCCAGCATCGAGGAGATCGTGCTCGGTGTGCTGCCGGGTCTTCCGAAGATCGCCGTCCACTGGCCGCTCATCGACTTCGAGTGCGGTCCGGTCGGCGGTTCGGACACGTTCATCGAGTGGTTCTTCAAGGGGGAGCGGGGTGAGATCGACCCGTTCGTCCTGGTCGTCGAGGGCTCCATCCCCAACGAGGCGATCAAGCGCGAGGGCTACTGGTGCGGCTTCGGTGACAACCCGGAGACCGGCCAGCCGATCACCACCAGCGAGTGGCTCGACCGGCTCGCCCCGAAGGCACTGGCGGTCGTCGCCATCGGCACCTGCGCCACCTACGGCGGTATCCACGCCATGGCGGGCAACCCGACCGGCGCCATGGGCGTGCCGGACTACCTCGGCTGGGACTGGAAGTCCCACGCCGGCATCCCCATCGTGTGCGTCCCGGGCTGTCCGATCCAGCCCGACAACTTCTCCGAGACGCTCACCTATCTGCTCTACCAGGCGGCCGGCGCCGCACCGATGATCCCGCTGGACGACAAGCTGCGCCCGACCTGGCTGTTCGGCGCCACCGTGCACGAGGGCTGCGACCGCGCGGGCTACTACGAACAGGGCCAGTTCGCCCTGTCGTACGACTCGCCGACGTGCCTGGTCAAGCTCGGCTGCTGGGGCCCGGTCGTGAAGTGCAACGTGCCCAAGCGCGGCTGGATGAACGGGATCGGCGGCTGTCCCAACGTCGGCGGCATCTGCATCGCCTGCACCATGCCCGGGTTCCCCGACAAGTTCATGCCGTTCATGGACGAGCCCCCCGGCGCCAAGCTGTCCAGCAACGCCAGCGGCGCGTACGGCGCCGTGGTCCGCAAGCTGCGGTCGGTCACCGCCAGGACCGTGGACAAGGAGCCCAAGTGGCGCCGCACCGGAGACAAGATCACCACCGGATACCGACCCCCGTGGTGAGCATCCGCCGCAAGTAATCCGCTCCCTGCTTCGGGCACCCCCACACGAATCCTCCCGCGAAACGAAGGGCACGGCACAGACGATGGCACCGAGGACGAAGACGGCCGACGACGGCAGCGGCCTGGTGGAGATGGCCTGGGACCCGATCACCCGGATCGTGGGCAGCCTGGGCATCCACACGAAGATCGACTTCAAGCAGAAGCAGGTGGCGGAGTGCTACAGCACGTCGTCGGTCTTCCGCGGCTACAGCGTCTTCATGCGCGGCAAGGACCCCCGCGACGCCCACTTCATCACCAGCCGCATCTGCGGGATCTGCGGGGACAACCACGCCACCTGCTCGGTGTACGCGCAGAACATGGCGTACGGAGTGAAGCCCCCGCACCTCGCCGAGTGGATCATCAACCTCGGCGAGTCCGCGGAGTACATGTTCGACCACAACATCTTCCAGGAGAACCTGGTCGGGGTCGACTACTGCGAGAAGATGGTCAAGGAGACCAACCCCGGCGTCCTCGAACTCGCCGAGCGCACCGAGGCGCCGCACGCCGCGGAGCACGGCTACCGCACGATCGCCGACATCATGCGCTCGCTCAACCCCCTGGAGGGCGAGTTCTACCGCGAGGCCCTCCAGGTCAGCCGCTACACGCGGGAGATGTTCTGCCTGATGGAGGGCCGCCATGTGCACCCCTCCACGCTCTACCCGGGCGGCGTCGGAACCATCGCCTCCGTGCAGCTCTTCACGGACTACCTCAGCCGGCTGATGCGCTACGTGGAGTTCATGAAGCGCGTCGTGCCCCTGCACGACGACCTGTTCGACTTCTTCTACGAGGCGCTGCCCGGGTACGAGGAAGTGGGCCGCCGACGGGTCCTGCTCGGTTGCTGGGGCGCGCTCAACGACCCCGAGTACTGCGACTTCACCTACGCCAACATGACGGACTGGGGCCGGCGCATGTTCGTCACCCCCGGCATCGTCGTCGACGGCAAGCTCGTCACCAACGACCTCACCGAGATCAACCTCGGCATCCGCATCCTGCTGGGCAGCTCCTACTACGAGGACTGGCAGGGCCAGGAGCAGTTCGTCACCCACGACCCGCTCGGCAACCCGGTGGACCCGCGCCATCCGTGGAACCAGCACACCATCCCCGCCCCGCAGAAGCGGAATTTCGACGACAAGTACAGCTGGGTCATGTCGCCCCGTTGGTTCGACGGCAAGGACCACCTCGCCCTGGACACCGGCGGCGGCCCCATCGCCCGCCTGTGGTCCACCGCCCTGTCCGGTCTCGTCGACATCGGGTACGTCAAGGCCACCGGCCACAGCGTGGTCATCAACCTGCCCCGCACCATGACCAAGCCGGAGACCACCTTCGAGTGGAAGATCCCGAAGTGGTCCAACGCGCTGGAGCGCAACCGCGCCCGCACCTACTTCCAGGCGTACGCCGCCGCCGTCGCCCTGCACTGCGCGGAGAAGGGCCTGGCGGAGGTCCGCGCCGGACGCACCCAGACCTGGGAGAAGTTCGAGGTCCCGGACGAGGGCATCGGCGTCGGCTTCACCGAGGCGGTCCGCGGCGTCCTCTCCCACCACATGGTGATCCGCGACGGCAAGATCGCCAACTACCATCCGTACCCGCCCACCCCCTGGAACGCCAGCACCAGGGACACCTTCGGCACGCCGGGCCCGTACGAGGACGCCGTGCAGAACACCCCCATCTTCGAGGAGAACACCCCGGAGAACTTCAAGGGCATCGACATCATGCGCGCCGTCCGCAGCTTCGACCCCTGTCTGCCCTGCGGCGTCCACATGTACGTCGGCGGCGGCAAGACCGTGAAGTCGATGCACGTGCCGACCGGCCTGAGCGGACTGGGCGGATGAGCGCGGTGACGGTGGCCGCGCCGGTGAACGCGGAGCAGACCGGACGCCGGGTCGAGGAGGTACTGGAGCGACTGACCGCGAGCGGCGACCCGGCCGCCGCCGCGGCGGCGGAGGAACTCGTCCGGTCCCTCATGGACTTCTACGGTGCCGGCCTGGCCCGTATCCTCCACCTGCTGTCCTCCGCGCCCGGCGAACCGTCGGCGGGACTGCTCGGCGACGAACTGGTCGCGAGCCTGCTCGTCCTGCACGACCTGCACCCCGAGGACCGCGACACCCGCATCGCCCGAGCCCTCGACAGCGTCCGCGAACACGCCCTGGACGTCGTGGACTTCGACGAGGAGAGCGGCACGCTCAGGGTGCGCGCCCGGGCGGGCGGCGGTTGCGGTTGCGGCTCCGGCGCGGATGCCCGGCTGGCCGCGGAGGCTGCGCTCGCCTGCTTCGCCCCGGAGGTCAGAGCCGTCGACGTACGGACCGCGCCCGCCGGGCCCACGCTCCTCCAGATCAGCACGACACCGACGGGGGCGGGGACCCGATGACGGCGTCCCCGGAAACACGTACGCCCGCCCTGCGGAGGTTCCTCACCGAGAGACCTCCGCAGCCCGAACGGTGCGAACTGTGCGCCGTGACGGTGCAGGCGGACCACCGTCATCTCGTCGACACCGAGAAACGCGCCCTCGCCTGCGCCTGCGCCCCCTGCGCGCTGCTGATGGAACAGCCGGGCGCCGCCGCGGGCCGTTTCCGCACGGTCCCGGCCCGCTACCTCACCGACCCCGGACAGCACCTCGACGAGAGTGCGTGGGACGCGTTGCAGATCCCGGTCGGCGTCGCCTTCCTCTTCCGCAACGCGGCGCTCGACCGACTGGTCGCCCTGTACCCGAGTCCGGCCGGAGCCACCGAGAGCGAGCTCGAACCCGCCACGTGGACGGCGGTCCTCGGCGGCAGCCGCCTCGCCGATCTGCTCGAACCCGACGTGGAGGCGCTCCTGCTGCGCCGCACGGACGGCCGTTGCGAGTGTCACCTCGTGCCGATCGACATCTGCTACGAACTCGTCGGCCGTATGCGCCTGTTGTGGCAGGGCTTCGACGGCGGAGCCGAGGCCCGCGCCGCTCTGGACGCGTTCTTCGCGGACGTCGCGCGACGCGCCCGGCCCGTGGACGAGGCGGGGCACGCGTCGGACGAGGCGGTGCGGCCGTGACGGAGTTCTCCTTCGCCTGCACCGGTGTCCGCGCCGACCGGTACGCCGCCGGACCGACCCTCGTCTTCCGGCTGCGCGTCACCGCCGCCGACAACGCACGCGTGCACGCCCTCGCGCTGCGCTGCCAGATCCGCATCGAACCCGCCCGCCGCGGCTACGAGCCCGCCGAGGCCGACGGCTTGGCGGACCTCTTCGGCGAGCGCTCCCGCTGGGGCAGCACGCTCCAGCCGGTGCAGTTCGCCCAGGTCTCGGTCATGGTCCCGAGCTTCACCGGAGAGATCGAAGCCGACCTCGTCGTGCCCTGCACCTACGACTTGGAGATCGCCGCCACCCGCTACCTCACCGCCCTCACCGACGGCGAGGTCCCCCTGCTGATGCTCTTCTCCGGTACGGCGTTCACCGGAACCGGCGGTTTCCGGATCGAGCCTGTCCCATGGGACCGGGAGGCGGCCTTCCGGATGCCGGTCGCCACCTGGCGGGAGATGGTCGAGCAGCACTTCCCCGGCTGCGGCTGGATCCGGCTGCCGCGCGACACGATGGACGCCCTCCTCGCCTACCGCTCCCGACACGCGCTGCCTTCCTGGGAAGCGACCCTCAAAGCCCTGCTCGACGCCGACAGCGCCGCGGAACCGCCCCGGAGCGACCCGTTCCGCGCGCTCACCGGCACCACCGGAAGGACGGATCCGTGACCGTGACCGCCTTCGCCCCCGAGACGGAGAAGCGGTTCGCGGTCGCCCGGCAGGTGGCCGACGCCGTTCTCTTCGAAGGCTATGTGCTCTACCCGTACCGTGCCTCGGCGGCCAAGAACCGGCTGCGCTGGCAGTTCGGGGTGCTCGTGCCGCCCGGCTGGGGCGCCGAGTGCGAGGAGCACGACTTCCAGCACACCGAGTGCCTGATGGAACCGAAGGCGGGCGCGACCCTCTCGGTCGAGGTGCGCTTCCTGCACGCCCGACGGCGCACGGTGCAGCGGGCCCGCCCGGACGGCGGCTTCGACACGGTCGCCGAGCTCCGCCTCGACGACCGGGTGCTGGTGCCCTGGGACGAAGGGGGCGAGGAGCGTGCCGAGGTGATCGCGCCGGTGGACGAACTCCTCGGCGACGGCGTCACCCATCACTTCCGACTCCCCGCCAGGAAGGACATCTCCCCGGTCCTGGACGCGGCCGGCCGGACCGTCGGCCGACTGGTCCGGCGGTGCGAGGAGATCAGCGGAACGGTCCGGCTGTCCGCCCGCGAACTCGACGGCCCCTACCGGGCCCTGCGGCTGACCGCTGTCATCGAGAACACCAGCGACTGGACACCGCCCGAGGGCCGCGGCACCGACCGGGACGCGGCGCTGCCGCACTCCCTGGTGGCCACCCACCTCCTCATGGCCCTCAGTGCCGGATCGTTCCTGTCGATGACCGATCCCCCCGAGTGGGCGAAGGGCGCGGTCGCCGACTGCCGCAACCTGCACACCTGGCCCGTACTCGCCGGCGAACCCGGCCGCGCCGACCTCGTGCTGTCCTCGCCGATCATCCTGGAGGACCATCCGGCCATCGCGCCGGAGAGCCCCGGCGCGCTCTATGACGCCACCGAGATCGACGAAATCCTCGCGCTGCGCACCGCGGCCCTCACCGACGAGGAGAAACGTGAGGCCCGGGGCACCGACGAGCGGGCGGCCGCCGTGATCGAGCTGGCGGACTCGATGCCGGCCGAGGTTCTGGAGCGTCTGCACGGGGCGGTTCGGAGCCTGCGCGAGGTGACCGGCCCGGGCCCCGACGCCTCGGACGGCTTCCCCGACGAGTACGGGGTCCAGCGGCCGGACACGCCCTGGTGGGACCCGGCGAGCGACGTGGGATTCGACCCGGCGCGGGACCGTGTGGTCGTGGACGGCCGGTCGGTGGGCCAGGGCAGCCGCGTCGAGTTGCACCCGGGTCTGAGGCGCACCGACGCGCAGGACATCTTCCTGCGGGGCCGCACCGCCAAGGTCGAGGCGGTGCTGCACGACGTCGACGGCGGGGTGCACCTGGCGGTCACGGTCGAGGGCGACCCGGGAGCCGACATCCGTCGCGAGCAGGGACGGTTCCTGTACTTCCAGCCCGACGAGGTCACACCGTTGGAGGACGGCGTATGAACCTTCCTCCACCGGCAGGCCCCAGGACTCTCGTGGCCGGCATCGGCAACATCTTCCTCGGTGACGACGGCTTCGGTGTGGAGACCGCGCGTCGGCTCGCCGAGCGCGACCTGCCCGGACACGTCGAGGTCGTGGACATCGGGGTGCGCGGGGTGCACCTCGCCTACCAGCTCCTGGACGGCTACGACACCCTCGTCCTCGTGGACGCCACGGCACGCGGGGAGGCCCCCGGCACGCTGTACGTGATCGAACACGACGTCGGAGGCCCGAGCCCATCGCCCGGCGCCCCCGCGCTGGACGGCCACCGCATGACCCCCGACACCGTCCTGGCGCTGCTGGGCACCCTCTGCGCCGGGACCGGCGGCGAACCACCACGCCGCGTCCTGGTCGTCGGATGTGAACCGGCCTCGGTGGACGAGGGCATCGGTCTCAGCGCACCGGTGTCCGACGCCGTACCGGAGGCCGTCCGGCTGATCGAAGAGCTGCTGCGAAACGGTGAGCCGTCCGTGGCGCACGTCCCAACCGCCAAGGCTTCGAGCTGAGGCTTCGACATGAGGAGAGACGGGATGAAGAAGATCGCAATCGGAGGAGCGGCCGTGGCCGCCCTGGCCGTCGTCGTCGCCGAGGTGCTTCCCGACATCAGGCGCTATCTACGTATCCGACGGATGTGAACCGGAGCGCCACGCCGTGGTGCCGTGCGGTTGCGTCGAACGGCGTACCTGCCGCCCGGTGACGGCGTGCCGGGCTGTGCGACCCGGGTGCGCGCGCCTCTAATGAACCCCGGTGGGAGGCAGGCAGCGGAAGGACGGAGATCCATGCACGAGATGTCCGTCGCGCTGGCCGTCGTCGACCAGGTCGCAGAGGCCGCCGACCGGGCCGGAGATGTCACGGCGGTGCGATCGGTACGGCTCCAGGTGGGCGAACTCGCCGGTGTCGTACCCGATTCGCTCGCCTTCTGCTTCGAACTGGCCTGCGCCGGAACCCTGTTGGAAGGCGCCGAGCTGGTCACCGAAGCGGTGCCGGGGCGGGCCCGCTGCACTCCCTGCGCACACGAATGGGCTGTCGGCATGCCGCCCCGGCTGACCTGCCCCGCGTGCGGCGGCACGCGGACCGACCTGCTCGCGGGCCGGGAACTGCAGATCGTCGCCGTGCGCTGGGAGGACGGCAGCCCCGCGCACCCGCCCACCCGCGAACCGATCTCCGAGGAGCGCTGAACCATGTGTCGTGTCGCCGACCTGCGCCAGGCCGTACTCGCGAAGAACGACGCGACCGCCCACGAACTGCGCGCCGCCTTCGCGGCGCGAGGCACGGCGGTCGTCAATTTGCTGTCCAGTCCGGGCAGCGGCAAGACAGCGCTGCTGGAACAGGAGCTGCTGCGGGCACGGGAGCGGGCCGTTCCGGTCGCGGCGCTGAGCGCCGATCTCGCCACCGAGAACGACGCGGTCCGCCTGGCGCGTTCGGGCGTCCCGGTCAAGCAGGTGCTCACCGAAGGACTGTGCCATCTGGAGGCGGGGATGCTCGCCGGGCACCTGGACGGGTGGCTGCCCGACGACACCCGGCTGTTGTTCGTGGAGAACGTCGGCAACCTCGTCTGCCCGGCCTCCTACGACCTGGGGGAGACGCTGAGGGTCACGCTCGCCTCCGTGGCGGAGGGCGAGGACAAGCCGCTCAAGTACCCCACCGCCTTCGGCCTGGCCCAGCTGGTCGTGGTCACCAAGACCGACATCGCGGAGGCCGTCGAGTTCGACGAGGTCGCGTTCCGCGCGAATGTGGAGCAGGTCAACCCGGGAGTCGAGGTGGTCATGACCTCGGCACGTCGGGGGCGGGGGGTCGGCGCCCTTCTTGACAGGGCGATGGCCGCCGCGGACGGCGCCCCCGTCCACTTGCCGGTCATGGCCCGGCAGCCTCACCACCACGGTCACGCCCACGCCCACGATGGTCACGCCCACGCGCACCCGGAGGCCATCGACGCCATGGCCCGCCCCCACTCGTGAGCGGTCCGCAGGCTCCGGCCACCGTCGTCGAGGAGACTCCGCTACGCCGCCGGGTCACCGTCCGGGGAGTGGTGCAGGGCGTGGGCTTCCGGCCCTACCTGTACGGCCTCGCCACCGACCTCGCCCTGGCCGGACACGTGACCAACACTGCGGAGGGCGTCGTCGTGGAGGTCGAGGGCACCGCCTCGGCCGTGGCCCGGTTCTGCGACCGGATCGCCGCCCAGGCACCCCCGCTGGCCCGCGTCGAGTCCATCGACCACAGGGAGATGCCTCCCGTCGGCGACACCGCGTTCACCATCCTCGCCTCCCGCGCCGACGGACCGGCCCGCACCCTGGTCGCCCCGGACTCCGCCACCTGCGCCGACTGCCTCGCCGAGTTGGCCGACCCGGCGGACCGGCGGTACCGCCACCCGTTCGTCAACTGCACCCACTGCGGCCCGCGCTTCACGATCGTCACCGGCGTGCCGTACGACCGGGCCAACACCACCATGGCCGACTTCGCGATGTGCCCCGACTGCGCCCGGGAGTACGGGGATCCGGCCGACCGCCGTTTCCACGCTCAGCCGGTCGCCTGCCCGGCCTGCGGTCCGCGTCTGCGGCTGGTCGTCGCCCAGGAGCCGGGGCTCAGGAGTGTCGACGGGACGGACCCGGTCACCGAGGCGCGCGCCTTGCTGACGCGGGGCGCGATCCTTGCCGTGAAGGGCCTGGGTGGCTATCACCTGGCCTGCGATGCCACGAACCAGGCGGCGGTCGCCCTGCTGCGACGCCGGAAGGCGCGTGGGGACAAGCCGTTCGCCGTCATGGCAAGGACGGCGGACGACGTTCGGCACCTCGTGCGGCTGAGTTCCGAGGAACGGAGCCTGCTCGAAGGCCGGGCCCGGCCGGTCGTATTGGTCAGGCGCCATCCGCACGCACTCGGGGGTCTGTGGCCCGCCGAGGCCGTCGCGCCCGGCAGCCCCGACCTCGGCGTGATGCTGCCGTACACGCCCCTGCACCATCTGCTGCTCGGCCTGCCCGGCGACGCGGACGCCCCCCGGCTGCTCGTCATGACCAGCGGCAACGTCTCCGGTGAGCCGATCGTCACCGACGACGCCGAGGCGCTGGAGCGGCTTGCTCACCTGGCCGACGCCTGGCTCACGCACGACCGGCCGATCCATGTCCCGTGCGACGACTCCGTGGTCCGCGTCTGCGACGGGCAGCCGCTGGTGATCCGCCGCTCCCGGGGCTACGCCCCGTTGCCCGTCGCCCTTCC
Organism: Streptomyces sp. NPDC057474; assembly: GCF_042802555.1. NCBI lineage: Bacteria > Bacillati > Actinomycetota > Actinomycetes > Kitasatosporales > Streptomycetaceae > Streptomyces > Streptomyces sp. NPDC057474. The sequence goes on from NZ_JBHVDX010000011.1 coordinate 68,318, forward strand.
GCTGCCCGTGCGGCCGGCCCTCGCCGTCGGCGGAGACCTGAAGAACGCCTTCTGTCTGGGGGTGGGCCGCCGCGCCTGGCTGTCGGCGCACATCGGTGACATGGACGACCTCGGCACACAGCGGGCCTTCGAGCGCGCGGCGGAGCAGTTGGAGTCGATCACGGGGGTGCGGCCCGAGACCCTGGTGTCCGACCGGCATCCCGGCTACCGATCCGTCCGATGGGCCGACCGGAACGCGGCGGGCCGGCCCGTCGTACGTGTCCAGCACCATCACGCGCACGTCGCCGCCGCGATGGCCGAACACGGGCTGGACGGCACCCGGGCGGTGATCGGCGTCGCCTTCGACGGCACGGGCCACGGCGACGACGGCGCCGTGTGGGGCGGGGAGTTCCTGCTCGCCGACTACGACCGCTTCACCCGGTTCGGACACCTCGCGTACGTCCCGCTGCCCGGTGGCGACGCCGCAGTGCGTCGGCCGTACCGCATGGCGCTGGCCCATCTGAGGGCGGCCGGGATCGACTGGTCCGCCGACCTCGCCTGTACGGCCGCCTGCCCGCCCGACGAACTCCGCCTCCTGGAACGTCAGTTGGAGCGAGACCTGAACTGTGTCCCCACGTCCAGCATGGGCCGGCTCTTCGACGCCGTGTCCTCTCTCGCCGGTGTGTGCCACCGAGCCGGCTACGAGGCACAGGCCGCTGTCGAGCTGGAGGGCACGGCTCTGCACACACCCGCCGAGGACTCCACCGCGTACCCCTTCGCCCTGCACACGTCGGAGGAGAACCGGGCCGGCGTCGTACGGGCCGATCCGGCACCCGTACTCGCGGCGATCGTCGGCGACCTGCGCGCGGGCGTCGAGCCGGGCCTGATCGCGGCTCGCTTCCACCGGGGTGTGGCCGGTCTGGTGCACGGGATGTGCGTGCGGGCGCGGGAGCGGCACGGGCTGGACACGGTCGCCCTGACGGGAGGCGTGTTCGCCAACACGCTGCTCTCCTCGGCCTGTGCCGCCGGCCTGCGCGCGGACGGCTTCACGGTCCTGCGGCACCGCCTGGTGCCGCCGGGCGACGGCGGCCTGGCGCTGGGCCAGTTGATGGTGGCCGCTCGGGCCACTCCCGCTCCCACTCCCACCGACTGAGCGACGCGCGACCCACAGCGAGGAGAGGCTCATGTGCCTGGCGGTACCCGGCAGAGTGCTGGACATCGAGGAACGGGACGGCACCCGGATGGCCACCGTCGACTTCGGCGGCGTGGTCAAGGAGGTGTGCCTGGAGTATCTGCCCGACCTTCAGGTCGGCGAGTACGCCATCGTCCACGTCGGGTTTGCCCTGCAACGGCTGGACGAGGAGTCGGCGCGGCAGACGCTCGAACTCTTTGCCGAACTCGGCGTGTTGCAGGAGGAGTTCGGCGACGCCTGGGAGATGGCGGCGGTGGAGGCGGGCGTGGACCCGGTGGAAGAGGTGCGCAACCAGTGAAGTACATCGACGAGTTCCAGGACCCGGAGCTGGCGCGTCGGCTCCTCGACGACATCCACGCCACGGTGACCAGGCCGTGGGCGCTGATGGAGGTGTGCGGAGGGCAGACGCACAGCATCATCCGGCACGGCATCGACCAACTCCTGCCGGATCAGGTCGAGTTGATCCATGGTCCCGGATGCCCTGTGTGCGTGACCCCGCTGGAGGTCATCGACAAGGCGCTGGAGATCGCCTCGCGACCGGAGGTGATCTTCTGCTCCTTCGGTGACATGCTGCGCGTGCCGGGCACCGGCCGGGACCTGTTCCAGGTCCGCGGGGAGGGCGGTGACGTGCGCGTCGTCTACTCACCGCTCGACGCGCTGCGGATCGCGCGGCAGAACCCGGACCGCGAGGTGGTGTTCTTCGGTATCGGCTTCGAGACGACGGCTCCCCCCAACGCCATGACGGTGCATCAGGCCCGGAGGCTGGGCATCGAGAACTTCAGCATGCTGGTCTCCCACGTCCGCGTACCGCCGGCCATCGAGGCGATCATGTCCTCGCCGAGCTGCCGGGTGCAGGGCTTCCTCGCGGCCGGGCACGTCTGCAGCGTGATGGGAGTGGGGGAGTACCCGGGACTGGCGGAGCGCTTCCGCGTCCCGATCGTCGTGACGGGCTTCGAGCCACTGGACATCCTCGAAGGTGTGCGCCGGGCCGTCCGTCAGCTGGAACGTGGTGAGCACACCGTCGACAACGCCTACGCCCGCGCCGTTCGCCCGGAGGGCAACCCGGCCGCGCGGGCCATGCTGGAGGACGTCTTCGAGGTCACCGACCGCGCCTGGCGCGGTATCGGGGTGATTCCCGACAGCGGCTGGCGGCTGTCGTCGAAGTACCGCGACCACGACGCCGAGCACCGCTTCGCGGTCGGCGGGATCCGGACGGCCGAACCCGCCGAGTGCCGCAGCGGAGAGGTCCTGCAGGGGCTGCTCAAGCCGCACGAGTGCGAGGCCTTCGGAACCCTGTGCACCCCACGCACCCCCCTGGGAGCCACCATGGTCTCCAGCGAGGGCGCCTGCGCGGCGTACTACCTCTACCGGCGTCTGGACCTGCCCACCGCCAAGGCCCGGGAGGCGAGCCCCGTTGTCTGACACCACCGATCTCCCCGTCCCCGCCGGTCTGGACATCGAGGGGTGGACGTGTCCGGCGCCCGTGCGTGACCGGCCGCGTGTCGTCATGGGCCACGGCGGCGGTGGAGCCCTTTCCGCCGAACTGGTCCAGCAGATCTTCGCCCCCGCGTTCGGCGGCGAGGTGTTGGCCCAGATGGGTGATGCCGCCGTCCTCTCCCTGGGCGGCGCCCGGCTGGCGTTCTCCACCGACTCGTACGTGGTGAGGCCGCTGTTCTTCCCCGGTGGCAGCATCGGCGACCTCGCGGTCAACGGCACCGTCAACGACCTGGCCATGAGCGGAGCCCGCGCCGCCTACCTCTCCTGCGGATTCATCCTGGAGGAGGGCGTCGAGCTGGACGTGGTCACGCGGGTGTCCGAGAGGCTGGGCATGGCAGCGCGCACCGCCGGTGTGGAGGTGGCCACCGGCGACACCAAGGTGGTGGAGGCCGGCCACGGCGACGGGATCTTCATCAACACGGCGGGCATCGGTCTCGTCCCGGCCGGCGTCGATCTGCGTCCTCAGCGGGTCGTCCCCGGTGACGTCGTGATCGTCAGTGGCGCCATCGGTGTCCACGGGGTGGCGATCATGAGCGTGCGCGAGGGCCTGGAGTTCGGGGTGGAGATCAAGAGCGACTGTGCGGCGCTCGGCGGCCTCGTCGACGCCATGCTCGCCGTCACCCCGGATCTGCACGTGCTCCGCGATCCCACCCGAGGCGGCCTGGCGGCCGCGCTCAACGAGATCGCGGAGGCCTCCGGCGCCGGGGTGGTCATCCGGGAACGCGACGTCCCGGTCCCGTCGGCCGTGGCCAACGCCTGCGCCATTCTCGGACTGGACCCCATGTACATCGCCAACGAGGGCAAGCTGGTGGCCTTCGTCCCGCGCGAGCACGCCGACGCCGTCCTCCAGGCGATGCGAGCCCATCCTCTGGGCGCGGACTCCGTGATCATCGGCGAGGCCGTCGAGGCGCATCCCGGCATGGTCGTGGCCCGCACCGGGCTGGGCGGAACGCGGGTGGTCGATCTGCCGATCGGGGAGCAACTGCCACGGATCTGCTGATACGGGCCTCACGGCCTCACGGCCTCACGGCCTCACGGCCTCACGGCCTCACGGCCTCACGGCCTCACGGCCTCACGGCCTCACGGCCTCACGGCCTCACGGCCTCA